>CAIYQS010000180.1 GCA_903928395.1 uncultured Actinomycetes bacterium
ATTGATTTCATGGAAGAACTCAATCACACGTTATTTAGAAAATAAAGAAGAGTCGCCCTATAAGCCGGATCCTGTCCCTCGCTTTCGCGAATGGATCACCATCCATCTAGCCACGTGATTGCTCACGTGATCAAGCGACCTACCTGATGACTTGAGCGAGCAGCTCTCAAACGCCATCTTTTTGGTCTTGCTCCAAGTGGGGTTTGCCTTGCCATTGATGTCACCATCAACGCGGTGGTCTCTTACACCACCGTTTCACCCTTACCGCTCTTGCGAGTGGCGGTCATTTTCTGTGGCACTTTCCCGCGGGTTGCCCCGGGTGGGCGTTACCCACCACTTTGCTCTGTGGAGTCCGGACTTTCCTCGGTGTTTATTCAGCAACGCGGTGACCCAGACGACTCTTCCTTACGGAAAGGATACGGGATTAATTTGTCCCTTCGTAATCCCCTAGTTACGGCATAAGGTTGTACGCATGACTCACGACGTTGATCCAGACTTTCTAGCATTACCACTCGAGGCTGTTTCTGATGCCGCAATACAAACCGGCATATCACTCGGGGCCACTCATGTGGACGTTCGGGTGGAAAGAATTCGCACCGGAGTTTTGCAGTTGCGAGACACCAACCCCGAAACCCAGACTGACGAAAGTACATCAGGCGTTGGGGTTCGAGTGATCGTTAACGGAACATGGGGGTTCGCGTCTTCTCCCGAGATCAGTGCGACTAAAGCCGCTGAACTAGCCAAGGTTGCGGTAGCCATGGCCAAGACCAGTGGACCACTTTCGACTGAGGAAATTGCGCTCGCCCCCGAGCCTGTCTATACGGAAAAGACCTGGGTGAGTGATTACATTAAGGATCCATTCCACGTACCAGGAGCGGACAAAGTTGCACGACTTGCCGAGTTAAATGAGCGACTCTTAAAATCTAAGACGGTTAATTTTGCCTCCGCTTTCTCAATGTTTGTTAAAGAGCAGAAGCATTATGCCGATTCCTACGGGACATCAACCACGCAACAGCGAGTTCGAGTGCAAACCCAGATAGAAGCATTTAACGTCGGCCCGAACGGTTTCGAATCCATGCGGACTCTCGCACAGCCTGCCGGATTTGGTTGGGAGTGGATGGGTAACTCAGAGTGGAATTGGGATTTAGAGATTGATCAACTTCCCGACCTGCTAGCAGAAAAAGTGGCGGCACCCTCTATCGAGGCTGGAAAATATGATTTGTTAATTCATCCAAGTAATCTCTGGCTAACAATTCATGAGTCAATTGGCCACGCTACAGAACTCGATCGCGCTTTAGGCTATGAAGCAAATTACGCAGGTACTTCATTCGCGACAATCGATAATCTCAATAAGTTGCAATATGGCTCATCACTCATGAACATCACTGGTGATCGTATTACTCCGCACGGTCTTAGCACCGTTGGATATGACGACGAGGGAGTCAAAGCGCAACAATGGGACATCATCAAGGATGGCCTGCTAGTCGGCTATCAACTTGATCGCCGAATAGCAGCGCGGGCCGGTCGAGATCGAAGCAATGGTTGCGCATTTGCAGATTCACCAAGCCATGTTCCGATTCAGAGGATGCCTAATGTCTCATTGCAGCCAAACCCAACTGGACCCGACTTTGAAGATCTAGTGGCGAGCGTAGAAGATGGAATTTTGATTAAGGGAGACAACTCCTGGTCCATTGATATGCAACGTTATAACTTCCAATTTACAGGGCAGCAATTCCATCGGATTAAGAATGGAAGAATTGTCGGGCAAGTCAAAGATGTTGCGTATCAAGCAACGACGACGGATTTCTGGAGATCAATGAAAACCGTCGGTGGACCTTCAACATATGTACTCGGAGGAGCTTTCAATTGCGGTAAAGCCCAACCTGGTCAGATTGCAGCAGTGAGCCACGGGTGTCCGGCTGCGGTCTTCGACAAAGTTAATGTCCTTAACACCGTTGCGGAGGCTGGAAAATGATCGCGCCACAAGAACTCATCGAAAGAATTACTGCGGCCGTTGATTACGACGATTGCATCGCGATCGTAGAAGCCAAGACCCAGGCCAACTTACGGTGGGCAAGCAGCACGCTGACAACAAACGGAGTTATTGCAGAGCAGACGGTAACTGTCATCGCCTTTGTGGCAGTTGACGGTGGGATGGCTACTGGTTCGGTGAGCCGTACAAACGTTGAGTTGGATGAGATTGTCGCTATTGCCAAAGAAGCTGGCGAAGTTGCTAGAGCAGCTGGAGTTGCCGAAGACCAAGCTCCCTTGCTTCGTGACATAGCAGTAGGCGACTGGAGTGCAGCCCACCTGGCTACCGGTCCAGACGTATTCTCAACTTTTGCTCCACACTTAGGAGAGCTTTTTAAGAAATCCAAATCAGATGAAATAGAACTCTTTGGATATGCAGAACACACTCATGTAACCACGTGGCTTGGCTCTAAAGGTGGGCTTCGCCTGAGGCATGATCAACCAGCTGGTCGTTTAGAAATGACTGGCAAATCTCATAATCGAAGTCGATCAACGTGGGAAGGACGCGCAACACGTGACTTCACGGATGTCGATTTAAGTGGAGTGGATCGCGAAATTCGCCAACGACTTGAATGGCAAGCAAGAAGTTCGAAAAAAGCGGCAGGACGCTATCAAACGGTGGCGCCTTCTGGAGCAATCGCTGACTTACTTGCCTACTTACTTTGGACATCCCCTGCCAGAGATGCGGCAGAAGGTCGCTCCGTGTACGCCAAAATTGGAGAACCCGGTAAAACCAGAATCGGCGAAACGCTTGCCAAATTACCCATCAATATATTCAGCGATCCGACTTATAAGGGATTAGAGAGTTCGCCATTTAATCTCGCCACAAGTAGCGGAGCTTTTAGTTCAGTTTTTGACAATGGGCTGGCACAAGAAAAGTGGGATTTCGTAAAAGATGGAAAACTCGCTGGTCTCATTTCAACTCGTTCCGTCGCTCAATCCACTGGCATCGCATATGGAGCAGGTGGAGATAACGTCATCATGGAAGTTCCTGGCAGCAGCGGTGACCTGAACACCCAGATTGCCAAGGTTGCTGACGGACTGCTTTTAACAACTCTTTGGTACATCCGAATGGTTGATCCTGTAACAAGTCTTTTGACTGGTTTAACCAGAGACGGGGTATATGAGATCAAGGACGGCGAAGTTATTGGCGCGGTCAATAACTTCCGTTGGAATGAATCTCCCGTTGAATTACTGGGCAGAATCTCTTCCGCCGGCGCAACCGAAATTACAGCGACCCGCGAGTTCGAGGACTTAGCCAGAACAGCAACCCCTGCCGTTATATTCGAGGATTTCAATATGTCGACGGTGAGCTAAGCTAACTAAGGTT
Organism: uncultured Actinomycetes bacterium; assembly: GCA_903928395.1. GTDB lineage: Bacteria > Actinomycetota > Actinomycetes > Nanopelagicales > Nanopelagicaceae > PALSA-747. The sequence continues at coordinate 3,362 of CAIYQS010000180.1, forward strand.
TGCAAAACACTCGCAATTTCTCCTGGCACAACGCCTTTGCTAGGGTTCGGTTTCGCCGATTATTTCTCTGCCTGAAAGGTAGTTACAGATGAAAAAGAACTTGGGAATTGCTCTCTCCCTCACTGCCCTGGTTAGTTCGCTATCCATCGGTTTCGCAGCAACGAACGCCACCGCTGCAGCCTCTTTACCCACCCTCACTCCAGGAGTGTTAACGATCGGAACTGATGACCCGGCATATACCCCTTGGTTTGATAACAATAAGCCTGCAGACGGAAAAGGTTTCGAGTCGGCTGTTGCTTATGCCGTTGCAAAGCAACTTGGATACCCCGCATCAAAAGTAAAGTGGGTTAAGGCCGCATTCAACAATGTCATTCAACCTGGTAAGAAGTCATTCGATTTCGATATCAATGAAGTATCAATAACTCCGGATCGTGCAAAGGCCGTGGATTTCTCAACCGGATATTACGACGTCGCCCAAGCCATTATCACGACAACCAAATCGAAGATCGCAAAGGCAAAGTCAATTGCAGATCTTGCAAATGCAAAGCTCGGTGCATCTGTTGGATCGACTTCATACACAACCATTACGAACACAATTAAGCCGAAGGTAAAGCCATCTGTATTTAGCACGAATGACCTAGCTACCTCCGCTCTCAAGAACGGACAGATCGATGGACTCGTCCTTGATCTACCGACCGCTTTTTATGTAGCTGGAGCGGAACTCTCTAATGGTTTGATCATTGGTCAATTCGCTCCACAAGCTGGTAGCGATCAATTTGGACTTGTACTCACAAAGGGAAGCCCGCTGACAAAATCAGTATCGGCAGCCGTGGATGCACTTCGCGCTAACGGAACTTTGAAAGCGATTGCAGCAAAGTGGCTAGCCACGGTTGGCGGGGCACCAGTCCTCAAGTAGTTTGAGCTCCTACTTGTAACGGAGGTCCGATGTCCTACCAACCTTCCCCGCTGCGTTTGCAGCGAGAGGCGGCTAGGCGTCGGGCTTCTCGTCGCTCCACCCTTATTGCGATTTTAAGCACCGTTGTAATTGCCACAGTGCTCACAATTGCCGTAACTGGTGCCCCTGGATTTAAAGCAGTTAAAGAGTCATTTTTCAATTGGCACTATGCAAAGAGCGCATTTCCGCATGTCTTGTCTGGCCTCTGGCTTAATTTGAAGGTGATGCTAATTGCTTCATTTTTTAGTTTTATTTTGGGTCTCTTAATTGCGCTCGCTCGAACTTCCCATTCACCTCTTCTCTACCCAGTACGTATCCTGGCCACAGTTTTTACTGACATTTTTCGAGGACTACCCCTGCTTCTTGTCCTCTTTCTCGTTGGCTTTGGAATCCCTGGGCTTCAATTCACGTGGTTGACCAACTCCGTCGTTGTCCTAGGAACCGTTTCATTGATTCTTACTTATTCCGCTTACATGGGCGAGGTGATTCGGGCGGGAATCGAAGCAGTAAATCCGGCGCAACGAATGGCAGGCAGAGCGCTCGGGCTGTCCCCCACTCAAACACAGCGTTACGTAGTGTTGCCGCAGGCGCTTCGTAAAGTAACTCCTGCGCTACTCAACGATTTAATATCCTTACAAAAAGATTCAGGCTTGATTTCTACACTTGGAGCTATTGATGCAATTCGAGCGGCTCAGATAGACGCCTCACTTTCATTTAATTTCACTCCTTACGTGGTAGCGGGAGCGCTTTTTGTCTCTCTCACGATTCCATTAACGCGATTTACCGATTGGCTTACATTCAGGCAAGATCGTTCTCGCGTCCAGCAGGGTCAGTGGTAACCATGGCAGAGTCGATGCTTGACATCATCAACGTTCGAAAGAGTTATGGCGACGAACTCGTGCTACATGACATTTCGGTTTCACTCGCTGAACACGAAGTCAAAGTTCTCATCGGAGCAAGCGGATCTGGGAAGTCCACACTACTTCGCACTCTCAATCTGTTGGAAGCGATTGATGACGGGCAGATACTTTTAGCCGGAACAGATATCACGGCGGTCGGTGTGAACCCCGACAAAGTTCGGGCACAAATTGGGTCGGTGTTCCAATCTTTCAATCTCTTTCCGCACCTCAATGTCTTGCAGAACATCACTCTTGCTCCACGAAAAGTTCACGGAGTTTCAAAAGAAGCAGCTGAGGCGAACGCGATGGAATTACTCCAACGTTTCGGTCTGGCAGATAAAGCCAAGCAATATCCAGATTTGCTCAGCGGAGGTCAACAACAACGTGTTGCGATCTTGCGAGCACTCATCACTAAGCCCAAGGTTTTGTTATTGGATGAAGTAACGAGCGCGCTAGATCCGATCTTGATTGCTGAAGTTTTGTCCTTGATCGCCGAACTTAAGGCGGAGGGGATGACAATTATGATCGCCACCCACGAAATGGGTTTTGCAAAGCGCGTGGCCGATCACGTTTTGTTTCTTCACCATGGAAAGATCCTCGAAGCAGGAACGCCTGCGGATATTCTCGAAAACCCGCGCACTACTGAACTATCCGATTTTCTAGGAGCGCTACGAGATGCGGGGCGACTTTAGTCTTTATCGCCTTTGCCACGTGCTTCATCAATCTTTGCTTGAGTCAAGTGCGGAAGCGCAAAGTAAGCCACAACAAGTCCAAGTACAGCACCCAACAACATAGGGGTTCGCAGCGCGAAACCTCGCGAAAGGAGGTGCAGGGAGACGGTTACCAAAACTCCACCAATGACGGCCCCGATCGGTTGACTACCCAACGCAAAGAAGCGGTAAACGCTATTTACACGACCCAATATTTGATCGGGAATAATCTCCTGTCGCATGGACACCGTTACAACGTTCCATAAAATCGCAAAAAACATCTCGATTGCAGAGATAGCCCAAACCAACTCCCAGACCGGGGAAAAAGCCATTCCAACTAAGAAGATTGGAGATCCGAGTATTACAACTTTAAGGATGAAGGCTCTTCCGAATCGTTTGATAATTCGACCGGCGAATATTCCACCGATGGCACCGCCAAACGCTCCACCGGTACTTAATAATCCGAAAGTAAATACTGAAGTGTGCAAATCCTCTTGAGCAAAAAGAATAAATACTGAGAATCCAAGTGCGTTGAGTCCGTTAATCGAACCCAAAATAAATGCTAATGGTCGTAAAAACGGATGATGCCACAACCAACTCAAGCCCTCTTTTAATTCGGCCTTGAAATTAGGTTTGACCTCAGAAATTTGCTGTTTCTTAATCATCGATGAAGCAATCAAGCCGATTAGGCCAGCGGATGCAAAGAAGCTAGCGCCATCAAACATCAGTGGAGCGAAGACGGATAGCCCAAGTAAAACCGAAGCAAGTGGTGGTCCCATAAAGTTTTGCATAAGTGACTCAGAGGTCCACATTCGACCATTAGCGGTTTCGAGTTGGTCGGTCTCAACGATCAGCGGAATAAAGGTCTGTGAAGCTCCGTTGCCCAGAACTTCACCGCAGCCAAGTAAAAAAGTCGCGATCAATAAGAGAAGGTACAACCCGGTATGAGTGTGAATAAGTGATGTTTTAGCGATGCTTCTTACGATGTGAATATGTGATTCGTTGCCCCAGATGGACAACGCCACAACAAGTGTTACTAACCCGCGCAATACATCGGTAAAGACGATAACGCTTCTACGAGGGAATCGATCGATAAATACTCCAGCCGGCAAACTAAAGACTAGCCAGGGCATGGAAGCCATCAACCCAATAATGGAAAGGAGAAGCGGAGAGCGCGTGATCGAAGACGCGATCCAAGGATAAGCAACGGCGGATACCCCATTGCCTAAATTGGATAGCGCGCTTGCGGTGAAGAGTTTGTGATAGGAATTTGGTAATTTCTTAGTGGTCACTACTTTGCAACTGCCCGCTCGCTAAGCGACTTGAGCGCTCTCAGACCATCTGACGGCCAGACTTGGACGGTAGTAATGCTGCACGGCAAAATATCAACGTAGTACATGCTTTCGAGCGGCGCATTCATCGCATAGGTAGCAATTGAGCGGATAACTATGTTGTGTGTGACTACGCAAATCTTTTTGCCCGGATACCGCTGAACTAAATCAGTAATTCCTGCAACAGCTCTTGAGTAAACCTCTTCGTAAGACTCTCCCCCACCTGGACGGTATGTGAGCGACGTGAGCCAACTAAGCCATTCATCTGGACGTTGATCCCGAATCTCGGTCGGAGTAAGACCTTCCCAGGTGCCAAAATCAATCTCAACCCATAAATCATCAAAAATCGGATCTAGCCCGGTCGCGTCGGAGACTTCTTTTGCTGTCATCATGGTTCGCATCAAAGGCGAGGCAATGAGGACATCGGGCTTGCGAGCCGCGATTTCTTTTGCGATCGCCTGTGCCTGCGCGATGCCGGTTTCGGTGAGCGCGGGATCCATCTTGCCGACTCCCGAAAAACGGCGAGTGGGAGTGAGTGGTGTCTCACCATGGCGAACAAACCAAATGGTCGTAGGAACTTCATCAGAGACCAAACGTAAGGTTAAGTAATTGAGAATTGGTTTTGAATCTGCCGGTACACCGCCGTCCAAAGCCTTATTGGCTAATCGGTCAGCATGTGAATTCTCTTCACGGGGAATCCACTGAAATGTCACAAGGGACATCGAATGCGCAAGTCTGGCCTCTGCAGCCAAAGTCCGCATATCAGGGTGTTTAATCTGCCAACGCCCAGACATCTGCTCCACTACAAGTTTGGAATCCATTTTCACGTGAATGAGCGCTTGCGGATCCAGTTCATGTGCTTTCTTTAAACCTGCAACTAAGCCAGAGTATTCCGCCACGTTGTTGGTGGCGACTCCAACCACATCAAAAAGTTCGGCTAGCACAATTCCATTTTCAGAAACGGTTGCTCCATACGCAGCAGGTCCTGGGTTTCCTCGAGACGCTCCGTCGGCTGTTACTACGAATTCGCGGGCCATTTAAATCCTCACCAAAATTCGTCGACATTCTTCGCAACGAATCACTTCATCTACAGCCAGTCCCTTAATTCGTTCGATTTCAATAGCATTAATAGCGAGGTGGCATCCATCGCACTTGTTTCCAACCAATAAGGCCGCCCCCACACCATGAGCGGACAGTCGAATTTTGTCGTAGAGCGCAATAAGCGCTTGGTCGATCTTGGGGACAAGGGCGGCTCGAGATTGCGCCAGCTCTGCAAGAGTTTTATCTATTTCGGTGCGAGCATTTTCAAGACGGATATTTAACTCCAGTTCCAACTTCTTCAATCCAACTTGGTCATTCAGCAATTCATCAACGCGGGCCTTCACGCCATCATGCTTAATCATAATTTCGAGTTCGCCGTCTTCTAGCTCGGCCTTGCGCTTACCAAGTGTCGCAACCTCATGCTGCAATTGTTCCAACTCTTTTGGACTAGCCGAACCTGAAGCCAATCGCTTCTCATCCTTTTGAATTCGATCATCGACCTGCTCTACTTCAAGCTCACTTCGGCGTAAATCAATGACCACATCAGCAAGTTCTGTTTCGACAACCGTCAACTCAACTGCCGTGTTTTCTAGTCGGGCATGAATTGCAGCGATCTGCTCTAGTTCTGGTAACCCAGCTAGCTTTGTCTTTGCCTGAGTTATTTGAGAATCTATCAATTGCAGTTCTATCAGAAGATTTTGGTCTTCAGGGGTTGCCTTCACCAAAAGCTCCTATCACTGTGCCATATGGAAATGTATTGCCTTACTTTAATGGAATCGCCACCCAGCAATCAATTTTCGCATTTTATCCCCGCTAGAGTGAAAATGAATAATACTTTGTTCATGTCCCCTCTCCCCAAGCGCTCAGGTTTTAAGCCCAATATCTCGAGTTCCGGGCCACATGCTCAACTGTCTGATCAATCTTCTCCAGAACTTTGGGGGCGACTCATTTTTGAATCCATTGCGATGGAACATGTCGTCGAGGGACGAAGTTCGGTATCTCCGTTAACGTCACGCGCATTACTTTTTGACGATATCAGTGCAATCATCAGTCCCGAAACCTCACTGTCTCCAACAGAACCTCTTGAACCAGTCCATATTCACGGGTTTCATGACACGTCAATTCACGCCTGCTTACCAATTAAGAGAGTTCTTGAGGTGTGTCTGACAGGATGGGGAGAGTCACATGCTCACGCTGATCATGAAACAGAAATCATGATCTACGGTCCGCGAAACGAAGAAGAGTTGGAAGTAGTTCTTGGTTTGATAAGGGAGAGTCTTAACTTTGCTCGAAAGAACAACTAGAGCGAACTTCGATCTCGCTTAATCATCGCCGTCCACTCTGTAAAACCAAGGCCCTTGTAAAACGGAACAACATCTTGATCGCACACCAAATCCACGCTATACATTTTTCCTAAATGACTTTCCATAGCGTTCACCAATTTAGTACCTAATCCTTTGCCCTGAAACTCCTCTCTAACTTCAAGCAAGGGAATGAAAGCAAACATCGTCTTATCTGTTAAGGCGGTTATCATTCCAACCAAATTTCCCCTCTCCACAGCAAAAATAGACTCGACGGAATTTAGGTGCGCCTTCACTCGTTCAAAGTTAGGTTTCGTTGACCAACCGGAAAAGAAATTTAAATGACTGCTTTCGGTATACAAATCCGGCTGATTAAACTCAAATTCCATCTTGATATCCTAGAACGAGGGCGCCTGGGAATGAGTGTCCCGATGCCATTTCCTATGGAATCATTGCCCCGTGAACAGCGTCCGGCATGCCTCAAGGGCTGATCAAAGCAAGGTGATTGAAATCTGGTCCGAGTGCGGCTTAGTTAAACCACAGAACGATCCACTTGATGATTTTAATTTGGCCCTTGCCACTTCAACTTCCACGGTGCTCGTTCTCGAAAATTCCGGCGAGATGATTGGCGCTGTCGTCGTGGGTTTTGATGGCCATAGAGGTTGGTTCTATTACTTAGGTATAAAGCCCGATTTTCAAAATATCGGCAATGGTCGAACACTAGTATCAGCGGCTGAAGCATGGCTGATCCAACAAGGAGCCCCAAAGGCAATGCTTATGGTGCGACACGCAAATTCCGCTGTCATCGAGTTCTATGAAAAACTTGGATATAACGTGGAAGATACCTCCGTTCTCGGAAAGCGATTTTGAAAGGTAACTCATGTCAGAATATTCAGAGATGACTCAAGAGGAACAAATTGCTCTTCTCGAAGAATTTGCTACCGACGTCCTTGCTCAGTACGGAATTTCAATCAGCAAGATCGAATGTGTAAATCATGCTTTCAATTCGACTTTCAAATTTACGAGTTCCGAAAATAAAACTTATGCGCTAAGAATCAACACTAACTCCAAAAAATGGCCGGAACACATCTGGGCTGAAGTGCAGTTGCTGAACGCCCTCTCAGAACAAGGCCTGGTACGAGCTCCTGTCCCCATCCCAAACCTGCAAGGTGAACTATTTTCCAATCATTACTTTTTTTACGAAGGTGGCAATCTCAATGTCATCGTGTACGAGTGGATCGAGGGGGAAGTAGTTGATGATCACCCAACTGATGAACAACTCTTCGAACTCGGTAAAACTATGGCGCAACTTCAACAATTTGGAGCAACCTGGCGTCCATCGGGATATGCGAATTTCTTGGCAATAGACAATCCCCTCATGGTTAGGTGTCCCGTCCTATTTACAAATCCAATTCCGGAGATTTCACCCGAGCTCTATCAAATGCTGGAAGAGCTCAAGACTAGAACTGAAAAGCTATTTGAGTCGCTTCGCGAACGTTCCGAACCACAACTCATTCACGCCGACTTGCACTTTGGCAATGTCATCTGGCATGAGGGCAAGATGTCGATCCTTGATTTCGATGATGCCGGGCGAGGATTCCCATTGCAAGATTTAGCAATAGCGCTTTATTACCTCCGCGGGGACAAAGAACGAGAGAAAGTTTTGATGTCAGGATTTCTCTCGGTCGCACCACTTCCAGAACACGAACCTTGGGAGTTGGAACTGCTAATAGCTAGCAGATCTCTTACGTTGCTCAACTACTTGCTGGAAACGTCCACGGCAGAAGACGCTGCATATTTACCAACTTACCTCGCAAATACCGAAAAACGGTTGCGGCACTTTTTTGAGACTGGCGAATTCCTGCTTCTGAAATAACGATTATTCTCGGAACCCTAGAACTCTAGAGTCAGCAATGTTAAGGTTTTTCATGCTAAAAATGGGATATATCGTCATCGATTCAAAAGATACAGCAGTTATCTCAAAGTTCTGGGAGTCGGTGCTGGGTTGGAAAGTGACTTACCTTGATGAGACGGGAGCAATGCTCGAAAATTCCACCAAGTTGGAAGACGGCTCCAAATTCCCGCCAATACTTTTCTACAAGAATCCGGACGAGAAGATAGTTAAAAATCGATTGCACTTTGACCTGACTCCGGATGATCAGGAAGCAGAAGTTTTAAGGATTGAAGGGCTGGGCGGAAAGCGAATAGAAATCGGCCAATCCGCGGATCCAGCCACAACTTGGGTAGTCATGGCTGATCCCGAAGGAAATGAATTCTGCGTCCTTAAGAACCAAGAGGTTTCGCAGTAAATAGTTCTGGGAATGCAATGCCTGTTGAAGAATGGCAGTCGTAACCATTTGGATTCTTGGCTAAGTACCTCTGGTGATAGGACTCAGCTGGCCAGTAGGTAGAGTTCGCGGCACTTGAAATCTCGGTGCAAATCTTGCCGTAACCGCTTTTGTCGAGCGCCGACTGATAGATCCCGAGAGTTTCGTAAGCTTCATTCTCTTGCTCGTCAGAAGCTGTAAAGAGCACGCTCCGATATTGGGAGCCAACATCATTTCCCTGTCGGTTAAAAGAGGTTGGATCGTGCATCACCCAAAAAAGGGCTAGTAATTCGCGGTAACTCACGAGGCCCGGGTCGTATGTAACTTCTACGACCTCCGCGTGACCAGTTCTTCCAGTGCAAACTGCCTCGTAAGACGGATTGTCCGTGGTTCCGCCCATATAACCCACGGAAGTCGAACTCACGCCTTTGGTCTGCCAAAATTTACGCTCAGCACCCCAAAAGCATCCGGTGCCGAAATAAGCTTTCTTCAGATTTTCCATCATTTTCCCTCCTCATTTGCGAGTTATCTGGTTGTGATAGCAGAACAACCAACTAGCCAGAAATGTTCCCAACTCAAATTAGGTGCGATGGGTGAGCGCAATTTCTACCCCTAACCCATAACTCCCAAATAGAGCAATCCAATAATTACGAGCACTGCCCCTCCCCAGCTAGTGAGGGTGAGGTGGTTGTGAAGAACTGTCACTGATAAAACGGTAGCTGTGACTGGTTCCGCCAACACGAAAGTTGACGCGTTGCTTGCCTTTAAATGCAAAAGCCCAAAACCATAGAGACTGTAGGCCAACGCTGTAGTGACAATTCCTAACCACAAAACCAAACCAACACCTCTCACGGTTCTTAGCCACCAGAACCGCTCGGTAAACATGAAGGGTGAAATAAGCAATGCGGACAATGCGAAGCTTCTAGAAATGAAATGACTGAGTGGATAGCCACTTTGTAATACTTGTTTACCCGCAACATTAAATGCTCCAAACCCTGCCGCGGCGCACAGTGCCAATAGAACGCCCGTAATTTTGAAAGTTGCACTTGCTGCGTGGATATTTAGCGCCACGATCCCCAAGGTAGTTATTGAAGTCGCGACCGCCCACGCGCGGCTTGGCTTTTCATGACCAAATAGCCACGAGATCAAACCAGTAAAAACTGGAGAACTTCCCAAAGCGGTGATGGTTGCGATTGCAACTCCCGTGAGGTGCACAGCGGAGAAAAATGCCAATTGATACGTAGCCATCCCCAGCGCGCAGATCCAGAGTTGGCGCTTTGGGAATTTAAGACTTGTTTTGTCTTTCAAAGAAATCAACCAGAGCGCAATAGATCCCACGAACATCCGTGAACTTCCTATAACAAGCGGATTGATTCCTTTTCCCCATAGTGACTGACTTGTACCCGTAGTTCCAAAGCAAACTCCAGCCAAGATAACGGCAAGTGTGGCAAATTCACTCGGAAGTCTGGCTCTGGATTTCAGCACAATCGAAGTCTAAGCGAAGAGGTATTGAGCCTTGAGTGCATTTAATATCGCAAAAATGGTGGGAAGTCAGCGTTCCTAATTCCCGCCCAATCAGTAATCCCATACTGGCTCTTTGGATTCATACACCTCACCATTTTCAGGAAATACAAGGTAGC
>CAIYQS010000181.1 GCA_903928395.1 uncultured Actinomycetes bacterium
AATCCAGTTCGAATAATTTCATTGTCCCCAAGCGCAACAGTAATTCTCTTTGCAATCGGAGCAGGTTCCCAAGTGATCGCAGTTGATGACAATTCTGATTTTCCAGCTAACGCGCCATTTTCAAAATTATCTTCATTTACTCCGAATGTAGAGGCGATCGCTTCTTATCATCCGGATCTGGTCGTCTTGCAGTCGACGGCAACGGGAGCCGTTGCGATACAAAGTGATCTTCAGAAATTGAAAATTAAAGTCTTCCTAGAGATCACGCCCAATAATATCGGCGACGCATACGCTGAGTTCATAGCTTTAGGGAATGTCACGGGACACCCCTCTCGGGCCAAAGCGCTTGTGGCTTCGATGAAATCGCAGATCTCAGAAATCATAAGTAAATATCGAAAACGCACTCCGGTCACGATCTATCATGAACTGGATAACACGCTCTATTCCGCGGATTCGGCTACCTTCATTGGGCAAATTTATTCAGATTTTAATTTTGCAAATATCGCCGATGCTGCCAGTACTGCTGACTCGGGCGGCTATCCCCAACTCACCCCGGAAGCAGTTATTAAAGCCAATCCCAAAATTATCTTTCTTGATGACGGCCCTTATGGCGAATCCGCTAATACGGTCATTAACCGGCCGGGATGGTCCGGAATTTCAGCGGTCAAATACAACCACGTCATAACAATTCCGCTAGATATTGCGGATCGTTGGGGACCTCGCCTCGTCGATTTCTATCGATTTATCGGTCAAGCAACGGCAAAGATCAACTAGGAATCTGAAATGACTACGAGCACAGAGCACGGAGCTATCGCCCGGATATGGAATTGGCAGATCACCGCGTTCTGTGCGCTCATTCTCTTTGTTGTCGCGATTGCAGCGGTGAGTTTTGGCCCAATTTCAATTAACTTCTTGAAAGTTTTTAAGACTCTCTTTGATCTGCCAGGTGGTAGCTCTGGCATGAATCGAACGGTGATCTTGGAACTGCGTTTGCCTAGGGTCATTCTGGGAATCCTCGTTGGCGCCGCTCTTGCAACGAGTGGCGCTGTCTACCAAACGGTCTTTCATAATCCACTTGCCGATCCCTATCTGCTGGGAGCAGCTAGCGGAGCTGGTCTTGGAGCGACAATCGCGATAACGAGTACCCACCATAACTTGGCAGGCGCGCTCCCCATATTTGCATTTGTTGGTGGAGTACTGGCCGTGCTGACTTCCTTTTTCATTTCCGGAAAATTCTTTGCAGACCCAAATTCATTGCTGTTATCCGGAATTGCAGTTGGTTCTTTTGCGACAGCAATACAGACATACTTGCAGCAGCGACATAGCACGGCACTTCGTCCAGTTTATTCCTGGATTTTAGGTGACCTGACAAACGCAAGTTGGAGTGTTGTCGCCTGGTCCGCTATCTACATTGCAATCGCTCTTGTGATCTTATTTAGCGTGGCAAAACAACTCGATGGATTAATGCTGAGTGATGAAGAGGCCTATTCACTGGGGATCAATCCAAAGCGACTTCGAATCACTGCAGTTGCGGCCGCGACGCTTGCAACGGCGACTGCCGTATCTGCTTCTGGACTCATTGGTTTTGTTGGCATCGTGGTTCCGCACTTGGTGCGCGGACTAACTCATAGAGTGACCAATCGATCACTCATAACAATCGCAATGGCGGGAGCGGCATTCTTGGTCTTGGCCGATCTCGGTGCGCGAACCCTCCTGTCCCCCGCTGAACTGCCAATCGGTGTAATCACGGCATTTGTCGGCGCTCCATTTTTTCTCTTTGTACTTCGAAATCGCAGGAAGGTACTTCAATGAGCATTGTGGTTTCTGATCTCACCGTTCGTTATGGTGAGAAAGTTGTTCTGAATGATATTTCTCTTGAAATATCGAATGCGAAGTGGACCTGCTTGGTGGGACCGAACGGAGCAGGTAAAACAACCTTCCTTAAAGTACTTCTCGGAATGGCTCCTTATTCAGGAAGTATTCAAGACAACGGGATAGAAGTATTTAAGAGCCAAAACCGCAACGTTGCCTTCGTCCCGCAACATCCGCAGATACCACCAGGAATGACGGTCGCCGAATATGTGATGCTCGGAAGATCTAAAAAGGACGGTTGGGGTAACGAATCATTGGCGAGTCGCTCTTATGTTCATAAGGTGCTTACCGAAACCAATCTCTTTGGAATGCAAGATAATCTAGTAGCTCAATTGTCGGGTGGAGAAATGCAACGCGCACTGATTGCACGTGCCTTGGCGCAGGAACCAGATTTGATTCTTCTAGATGAACCGACGAGTGCCTTAGATCTTCATCACCAAATTTCTGTACTCAACAACATCGAACTCCTCAAAGAAGATGGTGTCACGGTGATTTCAACCATGCACGACCTCACTCTCGCAGCGATGTTTGCAGAGCGTTTAGTTGTATTGAAAGCCGGAAAGATCTTGCTGGCAGGAGATTCTGACATTGTCATACATTCGTCAGAGCTTAAGAAGGCTTACGACAATAGAATTGATGTTTATACGTTAGATAGTGGGCGTCCGGTAATCGTTGCAAGCAAGTTTAGTAGATAATGAAAATATGAATTATGAAATAGTGACAAGCCTTACGTTAGTAACCATGTTTCTTGGAGTATTCATATATTTTCGGGCGCAAACTCCCGCTTGGCAAAAAGTAGCCCTAAAACGTAGCAAGGAAAGGGCAAAACTACCGCACGTGTGAAGGAACGAATGGCGGCTTAACCACTTGGACCACGCTGCTGCGACCCCGCACATCGATAAAGAGTTCGCCGCCAATAGCTATATCCGGTTTTAAAAGCGCAAGGCCGATTCCCGTTTTTAAGGTCGGCGAAAAAGTACCGCTTGTTACTTGTCCCACGATTGCTCCGGTCGCATCCATCACATTCATACCGCCGCGTGGGATGCCACGATCCTGCGCAAGCAAGCCACGTAAGATTCTTGGAACTCCATACGCTTTCTCGGTGGCAAGGGCATCGCGCCCATGAAATTCATGTTTGGCCAAGGCAACAGCCCATCCAGCATTTGCTTGAAGTGGAGAGATTTCGAGCGATAGTTCGTGACCGTGCAGCGGGTAACCCATCTCGGTTCGCAAAGTATCGCGCGCACCAAGTCCGCAGACCCGTCCTTTTTGTTCTTCAACAGCGCTCACTAATAGTTCCCAGAGCGGAAGTGTTGCTTCCCACGTTGGGATTAATTCATATCCAAATTCGCCGGTGTAGCCAGTTCTGCAAATAATGACAGGGCCTAATGACTCGTGGCCCGGGACAGTTACTTCAGTAAATGCCATGTAATCCAGATCTACAACAACACCCAATGAAGCAAGCAACTCTTTACTCTGCGGACCTTGTACTGCCAACACGCCAAAATCATGATGGGCATTCTTGATGGTGAGTCCCAATTCGTTTGCGGCTTGTAATACGGCATATACCGCGGCGCAGTTAGCTGCATTGGGAACCAACAAGAATTTTTCTTCGCTGTACCGATAGATGATCAGATCATCGATCACACCACCGGTTTCATCACAGAGCAAGTTGTACTGAGCGCTGCCATGGCCAATTCGTTCTAAGTCATTCGTGAAGATTCGATTAAGAAAGAGCAGGGCGCCTAAACCAGATACTTCGATTTTTCCCAGATGCGAGACATCAAAGATTCCAACGGCTTCACGTACCGAGGTGTGCTCGGCAATTACCCCGCCTGCACTCATCGAACCTATTGGCTTGGGATACTCGATCGGCATCTGCCAACCACCAAAATCAGCGAGTTTTGCACCAACCTGAGAATGCCAATCAAAGAGCGGAGATTCCATATCTCTAACTTATCCCAAGAGCGCTTAATTAACATTTAAGTGAGTCCAAATTGTTCCAGTTCACATGAATTCGACTTCTCATTGGCCTGCGGTAGGTGAGAGGATTACCGTATGGCAACGTTAAAATCGGCTCCAAAATCCACTAGCGACATTCTTGTTTTGGGACTCTCTTCAAAATCTGGAAAACTTTCAATCCATCCCAATATTGCAGAGATACCTGCGATTGCAGCAGATTCAAAAAAATTACTCGCGATACTCAGCGACTTGGCAGCGACGGGTAAAGAAGACGAAGTTATTAAAGTTTCATACACGGGTCCGCGCTTGCTTGTCTTTACCGGATTTGGAACGACCGCAGCGACATACTCCCATGAAACGTTGCGGCGGGCTGCTGGAGCAGCGACAAGAGCGCTCGCAGGACAGAGCCAAGCTGATTTTGTGCTCCCAAATTCCACTATGGCCGAATTTTCTGCGATCGCCGAAGGCATTGCTCTCGGCGCCTATGACTTCACGGAGTTTCGCGGTTCCTCTAAGGCTGCACAGAAGGCACCACTCAAGGCGGCTACCGTCGTATCAAGTGTTGGGGTAAACGCAGCGAGCAAGGCAGCGCTCAAGCGTGCTGAAATCCTCGGGCAAAATGTTGCCATTACCCGCGACCTCGTCAACACTCCTCCCTCCCATCTGACACCGATCACCTTTACGGCTCAGATGAAAAAAATTGCGTTGTCCCTTGGAATTAAAGTCGAAGTTCTCAATGAAGTACAACTTAAAGCAAAGGGTTACGGCGGCATCACTTCGGTCGGGCAGGGGTCAGCAAATCCCCCTCGCCTCCTTCACCTTTCTTACTCCCCCGTTAAACCGAAGAAACGCTTGGCATTTGTAGGTAAGGGAATCACTTTTGACTCTGGCGGTTACGCGCTCAAGCCTGCTCTCGGGATGGGCGATATGAAGTCCGATATGAGCGGCGCGGCAGCAGTGGTCGCTGCCACTTTTGCCATTGCGCAACTCAAGCTACCTGTGGCCATCGATACTTATGCTTGCCTCGCTGAAAATATGGTCAGCGGTGAAGCAACTCGTCCTAGTGAC
This sequence comes from uncultured Actinomycetes bacterium, assembly GCA_903928395.1. Classification (GTDB taxonomy): domain Bacteria; phylum Actinomycetota; class Actinomycetes; order Nanopelagicales; family Nanopelagicaceae; genus PALSA-747. Next base: position 4,903 of record CAIYQS010000181.1, read on the forward strand.
ATCGTGACGATGCTCGGCGGCAAGACCGTTGAGGTACTTAACCCTGACGCCGAAGGCCGAATGGTTATGGCGGATGGACTTGTTCGAGCAGTAGCCGATGCTGAACGCAATGGGGAACTGGCTGGTCTGATCGATGTTGCAACCCTGACCGGAGCTCAAGTTGTCGCCCTTGGTACTCGAACCTCTGCAGTCATGACCAATAATGAAGAGTTCCGGACCCTGTTCTTAGAGGCGACTGGAACAGCTGGAGAGGCCTTCTGGCCCATGCCACTACCCGACGAGCTGAAAGAAGCCCTCGCCTCCTCTTCCGCTGATATGGTCAATTCCAATCCGGCAATCCGTGCAGGTGGAATGTTGATCGCAGGCCTCTTCCTCCGCGAATTCGTGCCAAGCCACGTCCCTTGGCTCCATCTAGATATTGCGGGACCGGCTCTCACACATGAGGCGCATGGTTACACCCCCGTAGGTGGTACTGGAGTTGCGGTCAGGTCGTTAGTAGCGCTCGCTGAATTAGGAGTATCGAAGAGTTAAGAGAACTCGGACGCGATGAGCGTGCGCTCAACTCATGGCAGGATTAGCCCTCTATTCACGTCTGGCAGAAAAGGTGAAGTGTGAACGAATTTGATCTTGTAATCCTTGGTGGCGGAAGCGGCGGATACGCCTGTGCGCTTCGAGCTGCGCAACTCGGACTTTCGGTAGTCCTGATTGAAAAGGACAAGGTCGGTGGTACGTGTTTGCACCGAGGGTGCATTCCAACAAAGGCGCTTTTACACGCAGGAGAGATTGCAGACAACGCGCGCCACGCTTCAGATTTTGGTGTGAAAGCTGAGTTCCTATCCATGGATATGCTGGCGGTCAATGCTTATAAAGACGGTGTGATCTCAAAACTTTACAAAGGCCTGCAGGGTCTAGTTAAGTCTCGCAACGTCACCGTCGTTGAAGGTCACGGTCGACTAGTTGCCAAGAATCAAGTTGAAGTTAACGGAACCATCTATACCGGTAAAAACATTCTCCTGGCGACTGGTTCTTATCCAAAAACACTTCCCGGTCTAGAAATTGATGGGACCCAAATTGTTACCAGCGATGAAGCGATGTCGTTTGATTACGTTCCAAAGTCAGTCATCGTTTTGGGTGGCGGGGTAATTGGTTGTGAATTCGCATCCGTCTGGAATTCATTTGGCGCAGAAGTAACGATCATTGAAGGCTTACCACAACTTGTTGCACTCGAAGACGAAACTTCTAGTAAACAATTAGAACGTGCCTACCGTAAGCGCGGAATTAAATTCGAAGTCGGTATCAAATTTGCTTCTGCAACCAAGGGTCCGGAAGGTGTGACTGTCACGCTGGAAAATGGTGCAACCCACACTGCCGATGTCCTCTTAGTTGCCGTAGGCCGTGGACCAGTATCTGCGGGCTTGGGATACGAAGAACAAGGTATTTCTATGGATCGCGGCTACATCTTGGTAGATAACAAGTGCCGCACAAATGTTCCAGGTATCTGGGCCGTGGGAGATTTAATCCCAACTCTGCAACTCGCTCACGTGGGCTTTGCCGAAGGAATTTTAGTAGCCGAAGAGATTGCCGGATTAAATCCGCGCCCAATAAATTATGACGGTGTTCCACGTGTGACCTATTCGGAGCCAGAAGTCGCATCTGTCGGGCTGACAACTGCGCAAGCAAAAGAGCGCGGTTACGATGTTGTTGAAATAAGTTATGACTTGGCAGGAAATGGTAAAGCCAACATTCTAAAAACGGCGGGTTCCGTGAAGCTGGTCGCGCAAAAGGATGGCCCAGTCCTTGGAGTTCACATGGTGGGTTCCCGTGTCGGTGAATTATTGGCTGAAGGACAATTGATTTTCAATTGGGAAGCAACAGCAGCAGATGTTGCACCATTGATTCATGCTCATCCAACGCTTTCCGAAGCGCTCGGTGAGGCTCATTTAGCACTTGCTGGTAAACCACTGCACGCCCACGGGTAATAGGAGAATAAGCAATGACATTTTCAGTAACCATGCCTGCACTCGGTGAGTCAGTCACTGAAGGTACCGTCACTCGCTGGCTTAAAAACGAGGGCGATCATGTAAATGTTGATGAGCCACTTCTAGAAGTTTCTACCGACAAAGTCGACACCGAAATTCCTTCGCCTGTCGCCGGAACACTTACACGAATTGTTGTTGCGATTGATTCGACGGTTGCCGTCGGCGCGGAACTAGCTGTGATTGATGACGGAGTGGCTGCAGCGGTCGCAACACCTGTAGCTGCAGCCACTGCTGTTGAAACTCCAGCGGCAGCGGTAGAAGAAAACTTGCCTGTGAGTCCGACACCCGTCGCGCCTGTTGCCGCATCCCCTGTTGTTGAGACCCCCGCCCCAGTGGCCGCTGCACCTGTCGCCGCCGCTTCTGGCGTAGTCGTCACGATGCCCGCACTTGGCGAGTCAGTTACCGAAGGAACTGTCACCCGTTGGCTAAAAAATGTTGGTGACACAATTAATGTTGATGAAGCACTACTAGAAGTTTCTACCGACAAAGTTGATACCGAAATTCCTTCACCTGCAACTGGCACCATTCTTGCCATTGATGTTCCAGTCGACTCGACAGTCGCGGTTGGTGCACGACTCGCATTAATCGGCGCTGCAGGCACCGCACCAGTTGCGCCGCCACCTCCTCCACCACCAGCAGCACCAGTTGTTGCCACACCACCACCACCTCCTCCACCACCAGCAGCACCAGTTGTTGCCACACCACCACCTCCTCCACCACCAGCAGCACCAGTTACCCCAGCGCCCGTGGCACAACCAGTTGTAGCTACTCCAGCGGCATCGACTCCCGCAGCTCCTCTCGATGATTCATACGTAACTCCAATAGTTCGACAATTTGCGAAAGAGCATGGTGTTGATCTTGCAACTGTTAAGGGAAGTGGGGTTGGAGGTCGCATCCGCAAGGAAGATGTTCTGGCTGCGGCACGTCCAGCAGCACCAGCTCCTGTTGCCAGCGCACCCGTTGCCGCATCCAAACCTGCTGCACCTGTTGCTGTATCACCACTTCGGGGAACCACCGTCAAAATGTCACGTCTACGCAAAGTTATTGCGGCGCGCATGGTGGAGTCACTTCAAGTCAGCGCTCAACTCACAACTGTCATCGAAGTTGACGTCACCAAAGTCGCTCGTTTGCGCGAAAAGGCAAAGGCGTCCTTTGCTGCTCGCGAAGGCGTAAACCTCACGTTCTTGCCATTCTTTGCCGTTGCAGTGTGTGAAGCACTCAAGCAACATCCGGTACTTAACTCTTCCATCGAAGGTGATCAAGTTACCTATCATGCAGGTGAACATCTTGGTATCGCCGTTGACACTGAGCGCGGACTATTAGTACCCGTGATTCGTGATGCCGGTGACTTAAATATCGGTGGGCTCTCCCGCAAAATTTCTGATGTAGCTGCGCGTACCCGTGATGGCAAAATTATGCCGGATGAGTTGGGTGGTGGAACATTCACTATCACCAACACCGGAAGCCGCGGCGCTCTCTTTGACACCCCGATCATCAATCAACCCCAAGTAGCAATTCTTGGAATTGGCGCAGTTGTTAAGCGTCCAATGGTTATGAAGGGAACCGATGGAGGCGAAAACATCGCGGTTCGCTCCATGGTCTATCTCGCACTTTCTTACGATCACCGTATCGTTGATGGTGCAGATGCTGCTCGTTTCTTGGTGACGCTCAAAGAGCGCCTTGAAGAGGGTAGCTTCGAATCTGATCTAGGTTTATAACCGTGGCCGCCGCGATGCGCGTTGCAGTAACTGGTTCTTCCGGTTTGATTGGAACCGCGCTTGTGGGGCAACTTAAAGATCAAGGTCATACTGTGCTTCGATTAGTGCGGCGCAAAGCGATTACGAGCGATGAAATTCAATGGGATCCCAGCGCTGGAACAGTTGATTTGGAAGCCCTTACAGGAGTTGACGCGATCATTCACCTCGCTGGTGCCGGAGTCGGCGATAAGCGTTGGACCAAGAAATACAAGGCAACGATTCTGAATTCACGACTACTAGGAACTACAACGATTGCTAACGCAGCAGCCGCTGTAAAACCAAAGGTTTTTATCTCGGCAAGTGCGATGGGCTTTTACGGAGAAACCGGTAATCGTGCCGTTGTCGAAACCGATCGCGGTGGAGATGATTTCCTCGCCATCGTGTGTCGCGAATGGGAAGCCGCTGCAGATCTTGCAGTGGGAGTTCGCACCGTAAAGGTTAGGACCGGCCTTGTGCTTGATCCAACGGGGGGCGCGTTGGGTCGCATCCTGCCCCTTTTTCGACTCGGACTGGGTGGCAAGTTAGGTTCGGGAAAGCAGTGGTGGTCTTGGATCACTTTGCACGATGAAGTTAAGGCAATAATTCACTGCCTCACATCAGATATTTCGGGCCCCGTTAATTTAACCGCTCCGAACCCAGTTACAAATCAAGAGTTCACCGGAACATTGGCGCGTGCCTTACATCGTCCTGCGCTATTTCCAGTTCCTGGATTTGTTCTTAAAATTGTTATTGGTGGTTTCTCATCGGGAATTTTAGGTTCGGCAAAAGTTTTACCGAAAGCGCTGCAAGATAGTGGATTCGTCTTTGACTATCCACACTTAACAGATGCGCTTGCCGCTCTCATCGAATAGAAACTGCACGCGCCTCATCTATTAACTTTGCAACGGCTAACGCCTCTTCAGGGGTCACAGGCCAGGGCCCGGTCCCGCTAATTGCAGCACCGACTTGTTGATAGAAAGTTGCATAATTTCCAGGTTCTGCCGGGTATTCAAATACCTCTTCGCCTCTATGAATAAAAGCCGGCGTTATTGCAGGTGGAGTCCACACTCCCCCTGCGGGATATTCACCATTTCGTAATCGTGGTTCTTGAGAATCCAAAGCGTTAATAACCAGCGATCCGTTGCTACCGGACATCCTAATTCGGGGTCCGTCAGCACCGATGATCGCACTTGCAGACAAGTACGAATCAACGCCACTGGCATGTTTGAGGTTAATGACTATGTCATCATCTGCCAGTCCACGGATGCTGCGAACAGACGCATAAGTTAGTTCGGCAGGACCGAACCAATTGAGCGCAAGTGAAATCAGGTGCGGCCCTAGATCCAAGAGATTTCCACCGCCATCTGACGCGCTACTTGCTTCACGCCAACTGTTGGGGTTTGAAGCTGGTCTAAACCTTTCAAAACGCGAATCCAATCTAAAGACATCGCCAATCACGCCTTCGCGGATAACTTTCTTGACGGTGAGCGCATCGCTATCAAAGAGCCGATTGAAATAGGTTGTGACGGCAACACCTGTCTCTTGTGAGATTTCATATATCGATTGAGTTTCTGCAAGTGAGCGACCCATCGGCTTATCAACGACAACTGGAACTCCAGCCCGAAGTCCGGCTATTGCATCACGTGCATGGGTAACATTGGCGCTGGCAACAACCAATAGATCAAGGCCCAGATCCAACAATGCCTCCACAGACTCAACAACGATCACAGCAGGAAAATCGCTGATTGCTTGAGCTCGGCGCTCTACATTTGAGGTTACGACTCCCACCACCTCATACCCGCATGCCTTTAGAAGTGGAGCATGAAAATAGCGTCCAGCGAGCCCAAAACCTGAGATTCCAACCCGAAGTGTCATGCCCACAAACCTACATTAGGCTAAGGGTCATGAGTGCTTCAGAGGGGACTTTGGTTCAAGAGACGGCTGTCATGTATCCCGGCATTGTTGATTACCTGACTGCTTGGCAGTTGCAACGAGATACCCTGGACGGAGTCGTTGCTGGCACCACACCGAACACCCTCATTCTGCTGCAACACCCTTCGGTATACACCGCTGGTCGAATGACCAGATTGGATGAGCGCCCCCAAGATGGAACACCAGTAATTGACGTCGATCGTGGCGGCAAAATTACCTGGCATGGCCTCGGGCAGATCGTCGGTTACCCAATTGTAAAATTGAAGAACCGCAACGATGTTGTCAGCTTCGTTCGCGAAGTAGAAACCGCGCTCATCGAAGTTTGCCTATCTTTTGGAATTCCGGCAGAGCGCTACTGCGAGCGTTCAGGCGTTTGGATCCGCGATGCCAAAGGAGATCGCAAGATCGCGGCGATCGGTATGCGCGTTGCAAAAGGCGTGACAATGCATGGTTTTGCTCTTAACGTAAATCCAGATTTATCTGCGTATTCTCGAATCGTTCCGTGCGGTATCTCGGATGCCGATGTCACTTCGATGGCACAAGAGCTGGGCCGAGATATTACAATTGAAGAAGTACTTTCACTGGTTGAATCCTCAATTCTGGCCGCACTCTCAAAGGTGATTTCATGACACTCGCTCCTGAAGGACGTCGACTTCTCCGCATCGAAGCTCGTAACGCCGCGGTTCCAATTGAACGCAAACCAGATTGGATCAAGTCCCGGGCTCATATTGGTCCCGAATACACCAAGCTGCGTTCTCTGGTAATCAACGAAGGTCTGCATACCGTTTGCCAAGAAGCTGCCTGCCCAAATATTTTTGAGTGCTGGGAAGATCGAGAAGCGACCTTCCTAATCGGAGGGGAACGCTGCACACGACGCTGCGATTTCTGCAATATCGATACCGGCAAACCAGAACCACTTGATCGAGATGAACCGCGTCGAGTGGCCGAGTCCGTTCAATCAATGGAACTTCGTTATGCAACTATTACTGGCGTAACACGTGATGACTTGCCAGATGAAGGTGCTTGGCTTTACGCCGAAACTATTCGTGCTGTTCATCAATTAAACCCAAATACAGGCGTCGAAATGTTGGCTCCTGATTTCAGCGGAAAGTCTCATCTGCTCAATGAAGTCTTCGAAACTCGTCCAGAAGTTTTTGCTCACAACTTGGAGACAGTACCCCGCATCTTTAAAGAGATACGTCCTGCCTTCAGATATGACCGTTCATTAGACGTTATTTCGCAAGCACAAGCCTTTGGCTTGGTAACTAAATCGAATCTAATTCTTGGCATGGGCGAAACACGCGAAGAAGTCACGCAAGCGCTCATTGACCTTCGTGCCGCCGGATGTGACTTAATCACGATTACCCAATATCTACGCCCAACTCCAAAACATCACCCAGTTATCCGTTGGGTTAAGCCAGAGGAATTTGTCGAACTTTCAAAAGAAGCCGAAGAAATTGGATTCCTAGGGGTAATGAGTGGACCGCTGGTTCGCTCCAGCTACCGCGCCGGACGCCTATACAAACAAGCACAAGAAAAGAAGACTCTCCTACGTGGCTGATCTCGTTTATCCTCCCGTAATCGGCGCGATCAAGACCTTTTGGAAATACTTAGGAATTAAATTTGATTTCCAAGGTGTCGAAAATCTTCCGCGCGAAGGTGGTGCGGTTCTGTGCATGAATCACATTGGCTATTTGGATTTTGCACTCGTTGGAACTGCCGCACTCCCCGCCCACCGCTACATCCGATTCATGGCTAAGAAGGAAATCTTTGACCACAAGATTGCCGGTCCCTTGATGCGCGGAATGCATCACATCAGCGTCGATCGTTCAAGTGGATCTTCATCCTTCGTGGCGGCGCTACGTGCCCTGCGCAAAGGTGAGATAGTTGGAATTTTCCCAGAAGGAACAATTTCCAAAAGTTACGAAATAGAAGACTTGAAGTCCGGTGCAGTCCGACTTTCTATGGGTGCAAATGTCCCCATCATCCCCGTGGCTGTCTGGGGAAGCCAGCGGATCATCACCAAAAAACGGAAGCCTGATTTCAGCCGAAGCAAGCACCCCGTGCATGTTGCCTTTGGTAAGCCTTTTACTGTCCCTAAAGGCACCGATATTGACTTGGCCGAGGCAGAACTTAAAGTCAAAATGCTCGAACTTTTACATTCGGTGCAATCCAATTATCCT
>CAIYQS010000182.1 GCA_903928395.1 uncultured Actinomycetes bacterium
ATCGAAATTGCCAAACTTACTGTTGAAGTCAATAATAGAAAATATAAGGACGAACTGACTTCTATCAGAAAGTTATTAAATGATAAAGCAAATGCTCCGGCAAAAAATCTGTTTGATACAAACATTATTGAATTCCTAAAAAATTTCAGCATAACATTTGAAAATTTAATTTCCGAAGTTTCAAATGTGACCTTGCAGCAACTATTCGAAAAAAGAATCCAGCTTTTAAAGTTCTTGTCCTGAGTTTGGTTGTCTTTGCGTCTTCACTTACTTTTGCTAATTGGTTACTCCCAAGAAATCAACCGTGGGCATTCTTTTCGATTCCGACTCGGGCATGGGAATTGATTCTTGGAGCAATTCTGGCATGTGTGGTTCAAAGCGCAGCCAAATTGCCAAGAATTATTGCTGGCTTAGTCGGAGTAGTCGGTATGGGGATGGTTCTATATTCGGGATTGACTCAGAACGATCCACTCAAATTTCCGGGCAGTTCGGCGCTTACTCCTACCGTTGGTGCACTCTTAATAATTCTGGCGGGTTCAATTTCAAGAATAACAATTCCTTCAAGAGTCTTGTCAATCAAACCTCTTCAAGAACTCGGCAAAGTTAGTTATTCGTTGTATCTGTGGCATTGGCCAGTACTTGTCATTCCTCAGGTGATCGCTGGAAATCATTTGGTCCTTACTGAGCGAATTCTCTTAGCGCTTTTATCGGTCATCCTTGCTGCACTTACCGAAAAATATATTGAACGCCCGTTCCGTCATGGATTCTTGATTTCGATGAAACCACTTCGAAATATTGCAGTCGCAGGGATAGTTGCTTCGCTCTTGGCTATCACAGCGTTTGGAGCTGATTATGCGGCTACTGGTGATTTGCGAAACAAACATTCCACGTCGAGCGCTACCGACCAAAGAAATTATATTGATTCACTAATTATTAAGAGCACCCCTTTAAACACAATCCCAGCTAGACCCGCGACCGTTGATTTCCCGGTTCCTGCAACCCTAGAGCCCGACCTTTTAAATGCCATGAACGATCGGGCAATTACCTATGCTGATCGCTGCCACACCCAAGAGAATCTCGCTCCATCCACCAAGCCGTGCATCTACGGAGACACCACGTCCAACACGACGGTCGTCCTCTTTGGCGATAGTCATGCCCTCTCCTGGTTTCCCGCCATGAATGAAGTGGCAAAGGAGAATAAATGGAAATTGCTCTCATTAACTATGTCCGCATGCACCCCTGCTGATATTCCCGCCTACAACCCTGGTACCGCTTCCCTCATGCAAAATTGTCCAATCTGGAGGAGTGCCTCAATTACAAAAATTATTGCTGCGCACCCTTATCTGATTTTAGTAGCGGGTACATCTGGTTTTGCAACGGTGGCGAACGGAAAGGAGGCGGTAGGAGATGTGCGAACCGCAATGTACGTTGCGGGAATGAAGAGAACTATCGCTCAACTCAAAACAAGTGGAGCAAAAGTTGTCATGATGTCGGATACACCTGCTCTGGCACAAGATCCGTTGGTTTGCCTTTCGGCACACCCAAATAGCACGCTCGCTTGCGCAACGCCAGTTGCTCAAGCAATTTCAAATAACTGGATTGCAGTGGAAACGCGGATTGCAAGCAGCACTTCTGTTCCGCTCATTAAGCCGCAGATGTGGGTTTGCCCAACAGATCCCTGCCCCGTTGTCATTGGAAACATATTGACGTACTTTGATATTGGACACTTGACGGCAACATTTTCACAAGCGCTAGCAGGTCAACTAAAAACAGCGATAGATACAGCGGCGCTCCCCGCAATTAAGTAGTTAGCCGAAAATACATAAATGTCCTGCGGGACATTGAGATACGGTAGGCGCGTGAATCGTCGTGCGTTGACCTCTGCTAAACGGGTGCAAGGTTATGTGGGGTTGAGCCCAGTGCGGACACTGCGCTATCTCTTCGAAGTGCAAAAACTCCGCGTCTTCTTTGCATTTATTTTTTTCAGTATCAAGCATTCACCGACTTGGGTGATACCGTTACTAACAGCGAGCACGATTGATGTGATTGCATCTCATAAGAGTTTAACCAAATTGTTAATCAACGTTGGGATTCTCGTACTAGTTACCTTGCAAAACTGGCCTGTGAATTTACTTTACGTAAAATTCCAGAGCAAAGCGATAAGAGAAGTTGAGAATAAGCTTCGTTCAGCGCTGGTTGAACGAATGCAGCAGCTGAATATGGGATTTTATTTGAGGACAAACGCAGGAGTTCTCCAAACAAAAATCGTTCGAGATGTAGAAAATATCGAACAAATGGTGCGTAACTTATCTGATGGTGGGTCGAACGCAATTAACGGGCTGGTCGGTGCGGTAGTCATCACCGCCATAAAAGTCCCAATCTTTTTGCCATTCTTTTTAGTGATTGCTCCAGCAGTTGCCATTTTCATCGCTCGCTTGCGCTTCAAACTGAGTGACCGAAATGAAGAATTTAGAAGTGAGATTGAGAGCATGTCCGCTCGTGTGAACGAAATGACTGCTTTGATGCCCATCACGCGAGCGCATGGTTTAGAGCAAAGTGCGCTGCAGACAATGTATAACTCCTTTACCAGCGTGAAAAGAGCAGGGTTAAAACTCGATATTTTCAATGCAAAATTCAATGGGTTGGCTTGGGTTACTTTTCAACTTGCAAACGTCTCATGTTTGGCGGTTGCAAGTTATTGTGCACTAAAGGGAAAATTTGGCGTAAGTATTGGGGATGTTGTCCTACTAACATCTTTTTTTGGCCAATTAATTGGGTCAGTAATCTTGTTATCGAGTTTGATGCCACAAATTGCTAAAGGATTTGCTTCAATAAAGTCGCTAGGAGAAGTTCTTGAATCACCGGATATCGAATCGAACTCTGGCAAGCCTCCTATTACGTCACTTAATGGAGAGATTAGATTCGATCATGTGACTTATGCTTATTTACAAAGCAATCGAAATGCAATTAGCGATCTCAGTTTTGATGCTAAACCCGGAGAGCTAGTTGCCATTGTTGGTCCGTCTGGCTCCGGTAAATCAACGTTAATAAATCTGATTATCGGTTTCTTAGTACCTAAATCTGGATTCATTTCGATTGATGGAATGGATTTATCGAAATACGATCTAAGATCATTTAGAAAATTCATATCGGTTGTGCCCCAAGAGTCCATCCTCTTCGATGGAACGGTCTCCGAAAACATCACATATGGACTGGACTCGGTGCAAGACTCTGATGTCCATGAGGCCTTGCGGGCCGCAAATGCCATTGATTTTGTCAATGATTTGCCGGAAGGGGTAAATACTTTGGTGGGGGAGCGAGGGGCAAGAATTTCCGGTGGACAGAAACAGCGCCTCGCAATTGCTAGAGCGTTAATAAGAAACCCAAAGATATTGATTCTTGATGAAGCCACTTCCGCCCTGGACTCTCGCTCTGAAAAAGAGATTCAAAGTGCGTTGGAAATTCTGATGGAAAATCGAACAACTTTTGTTGTCGCTCATCGGTTGTCAACAGTCCAAAAAGCAGATCGCATTCTTGTTTTAGATAATGGAGTTTTGGTTGAGAGCGGAAGACACGGTGATCTAGTTCAATCAGGGGGGTTGTATCAAAATCTCTTTGAGGCGCAGGTATTCTTAAGTGACTCATGAGATATTTGGTGAGAGTTTGATGGGAACTGGATTCCGACCCCAAAATTAGCATGGTCCGAGTTGCGGTATGCTCCCAATAATTGGGTTTTCTATCTGAATTTCCCTTAACCATGATAAACATCATTTGATAAATGTTGCCCTGAAGCACCATTCGGCAAATTATTTCAGGTATGGGAAGGAGTCCACTGCCCAATGAGGGATCTTGATGGCTCTGCCCGAATTCGGAACCACCCCCGGCAGGTTCTCGTCCTCCTCATTATTTTGGTTACTCAGGTATTGAGTCTCTCTGGCCTTGGATCGCACACAGGTTGGCTGAATTCAGCAGAAGCCGCGACCTTCACGCTCGATAGCAATTCTGGTGCCGCGACGGTTTCACAATTTTTCACGGGTTATCACGTAACTTCATCCAACCCAGGTTCTGGCACTGTTTATTCCATAGCCCCGACTTCAACATTTAGTAGCACCGGGCTGATTTTTAATACATCAAATGGCACGATTTCTGGTACCCCGCTAGCGGTAATGGCTCCAACCGCATTTACCATCATCGAAAGCTCCGTCGCTGGAGGTCTTCAAGCCCAACTCTACATTTTGAGTGTATTACCACCATCCCCTCCCGTTGTAACTCCCGATCCAACGCAACAGAATTCGGTGACAGGAATCTCGCCATCGACTGGTTCAATTTCGGGTGGAACTCGAGTGGCCATCTCTGGTTCCTTTCCCTCCCCTATAACTGGACTTCAAATAAATGGAGTTTCAATTAACTCCGGTGGTTGGAGTCAGTCACAATCATCGATATCACTGGTTATGCCGGCCCATGCAGCTGGACCCGTTTCTATTGTGCTCTTCGATGGGCAAACTCCTCCATTGGCGGATCAACCATTTACTTATGTGGAGATCCCGATTGTTACGCCAACACCTACTCCAACTCCTTCGGTGATTCCAACCCCAACTCCCACTCCTTCAGAGAGACCTTCACCAACGCCAACACCAACCCTTTCAGCAGCACCATCACCTTCACTTCTCGCATCAGTTTCAACTCCCGGTTTGAATGTAGTTTCGGGTAGTTTGCTCTCAGATGACGCCATTAGTGGGCCACAGATTCAACTAACGACGCAAATCCAAGTTGGGGATTCTGCAGCTGGCAAGAGTGCATCAGTGATTGCAAGTGGGTTGTTCCCCGGGAGCACCCTGAGTGTCTATATATATTCGAGCCCACAAGTAATTGGAAGTGCGGTCGCTGATTCCGCAGGTAAGGCATCGATCGCTGCAGTGATTCCTGCTGGCTTACCAACGGGAGACCACAAGATTCTTGCCGTCGGTACCGATGTATTTAAGAATCCGATTCAAGCCATATCAGCATTTCAGCTAAATTCTCAAAGCGTGGTTGTTGCTTATGTTCCGCCAGCCCAAGTTTCTTCCTCTCTAGCAGCGGATCAGAATGCAATTTATCAAGCGCTCGACGCGGGCAAACCTTTGTATGACATAAAGCTCCATCCAGGTTCAGTTGCAGCGGTTGCGATAGCGGCTACATCACTCATCGCCATAGCTGGGGCAGGAGGTTTATCTGGAATTGGTGGGGCCGGTGGAGGCGCATCCGGAGGATCTGGTCATGGAAGATCAGGGGGATCTGGTCAAGGAAAACTAGCAAGTGCTGTCACGAAGAAACTAAAGGGAGTGAAAGTCGATGAACCCGGCTTAGGAGATCGATCAAAAACCTGGAATTTTCCAGGAACATTGAAAGTCGATGCCCTCATTAACAAAAGCGTTGTTGATGCCGGACGTCGCTCGGCCCTGCTTCCAAGAGTGTTGGTGGATGGTGCCTGGGCACGTGCGATGTTCGGTTCTGCCGGAATAATTCTTTGGGGACTTGGCCTCCTGATGGGCGTTCTTTCGTCGGTGCAGGTTCACTATCACGTGCTTCCCCCAAAACTCTCTTACACATTAATAATTGTTGCACTCGGAATCCTTGACTCCGCAGCAGGGGCACTCGCATGGTTCGCAATGGCAAGTCTCGCTTATGTCACTGGCCATTTAACAAGTTGGTCACAACTTCGAACGATTATGGGAATGTTTGTTCTCTTTGCAACGATCGTTCTCTTAGCTCATGCAATTCGTCCACTCCGCAGAAGGCAAGATGGTTCTTGGATGCAGAAATTTGATCGGCTTGCAGATTATGTTATGCCGCCAATCTTTTTAGCTTTTGCCGCTTCCTCGATGTTCAAGGCGCTAAATGGATTGAGTGGACTTCAGTTGGTAAGCAAGTCGGATTTTGGCGCGCTGAGAATTACGGTAATAATCTCTTTCTTGGTTCGGTTATTGTTGGAAGATATTGCACTTCACTGGTATCCACAACGATCACTCGCCTCCCAACCTCCTAAGCTATCAAGTCCCACTAAATTTGCCGCCTGGTCAGCGATTGCTTTCAAACTTTTAATTTTCCTGATAGTTGCTGCTCCATTCTTCGGTCTCGGTTTTTATACGATGCTAGCGTGGGAAATAACTGGAGCAATGTTGGTCTTAAAGTTGTACGAAGATAAGCTCCCAAATTTTGTTCTCATTAATAAGTGGTATCCACGAGGAGTCGCAAATTTCCTCATGATGTTAGTTGTCGGAATATTTTTTGGTGCACTAATAGTTGGGTCACACCCAACTCACCAAAAGGTGGTTGGTTCGTTTGCCTTGATGATGATCCCTGGTGCCATTGCAACAATTCTCGAATTGTTAGGACGAGAAGGTTGGAAATGGCCAGAAACTTGGGAGAAACGGGTAATTGGCGCTGAGCTATGGTTCATTGCCCTTGGATTGGTTGTGGGCTTTCTAACTCTTTAGGAATTAACCTCCTAAGGATTCACCCGATTATTTGCAGTAGGGCAAATGGGGTAATCTACGTCCGCTGCTTCAAAAGATAACCTTGGCGGGTTGCCCGAGCGGCCAATGGGAGGGGACTGTAAATCCCCCGGCTCTGCCTTCGAAGGTTCAAATCCTTCACCCGCCACCACACTTAAAGCCATTCTGCGAAGAGTGGCTTTTTGCACACAACTCGCGTGTAGACATTGA
>CAIYQS010000183.1 GCA_903928395.1 uncultured Actinomycetes bacterium
GTCCTGGACGTGGGAGGAGCGCTGTCTGGTTCACTCGGCTTCACCTACATTTACAGCTCTAAAGCGAATGCTGTACTTGTCTGGGACTCGATCGAGTTCCTCGAGTACTAACAACATCTTATTCAACTGCTGCGCTTCCTCGTCTTTTAGGACGCGTCTCGACATATTTATTTCGATCCAAATCCAAACGTTTTCACTAAGCATCTCAATTTGATGCTTTGAAATGAGGACACTTTGTTGAGTGTTGGTCCTGTAAATCACCCTGCTTGTGAACCACGAGTAGATTTTTTCAGTGAGCCTTCCTTCGCTCGTTTCAAGTCGCGTGGCTCCGTCAAGTGACATGACGTCAAAACAAACTTCAACCATCTTTACATTCTCCTTAGGTTTCAGGCTGAGCCTGGAGCCCCATTTAGGACTCCCTAAGTACCGTCCCCCTTCCGCCAAAAATGTCACGAAGGCTATATCGGGGGGTAACAAATGAAATTAGAGCTTCTTTAACCTATCTAGAGCACCCTGCGACTGGCCTATGTACATGTCCATGGTGGTGGTGTAACTCTTATGGCCGGCAGCGATCGACACATCTCGAACGTCACCTTTCCGATCAAAAATGTAATACGAGCAAAAAACGTGTCTAAGAGAGTGATGGGTCCACAAAAACTTTCCATTTTCGTCTTTTGGCCAACCTGCAACCTCCTGGGCTGGCCTACGGACACTCTTTCCGAAATATGAAGCGCTTTGCCACCCTCCGCTCTTGTTTGGGAAAAGAAGAAGGCGTTTGGATCCATCCTGGAGAGACGGTATCTGCTTGCTCGCCTGTAACTTCTTGAGCTCTCTGACCCGCTTGGTTAGATTCTTGTGCAACGCATAACCTCCGGGAGTCACGAGCGGATAAGTCGTGGTTCTTATCGTGTCCCATTTTGGAAGCGTGCGCTTCTTTTCACCCCGCACTTCAATTTTTTGGGTGCTGATAGTAATTTCTCGGCGAGCCAAGTTAATGCTGTCAATATCTAAATCGAAGCTCTCACCGATTCTCAAGCCTGAGTATGCCGCAAGATTTACGAGGAGTTCCTGCCACGAATCACCAGAGATCTTTTTTGCGGCTTGACCAAGTGCGAATACAGCAGCCTCATCAGGGATTTCAGATTTGTCCACCTTCAGGGCATTCTCCCCAGCAACAGTGGGTTTTGCATCACCGACTCTCTTCGTAACTTTTTTCACTTGCGCTCTCAAGCCCTTTGACATACTTTCAGGTTCGACCAATATCCATTCTTCGGCATATGCCCAGTTGATGAACTTACTCAAGTAGCTAGCCAAGTGATCTGCATTTGAAGTGGTAGTTTGCTTTCCAACTAAGTCTGAGAAGTCGGCACTAGTAAGGTCGGCGCAAGTCATCGTTCCTATTGCAGGCAGAACCCATTTTGCAAAGGAATTTTCAACGTTCACACGATGATTGTCACCCCACTCGCCTCTCGACAAGTCGTCTTCATCGGGATTTAGATAGGCCTCAATCATCTCCTTCACGGATAAAAGTGAGCGATCTCCGTGCTTGGCTAAGAGTCGCTTCTCAATGACCGAAGCTTTCTCCATGGCATGGGTAAATGATTTTGCGGTAGTTCCATTTTGCTTACCGTCCTCATACCAAGTGAGGCGATACTGCTTCTTACCGGTTGGCGAATAGATTTTTACTCTGCCGCTCGTTGTGGTTGTGGCCGGAGAATTTCGGACTACCGGCTCGACCTCAGAGGCTCTCTTCTTCATCGCTTTCCTCCCACGAAAGTGACTCCATTAACGATAATCCGTCCAGATGTCGGACGGCGATTCTGTCGAACAGGTGACACAACCTCTCGGCGAGAAAGAAGCCAAGCGTTAACTTCCAGACGCTCCCAACGAAGGCAACGAGCGTTGATCGTGTAAGGCTTAGGGAAGTGCGGTTCTCTCACGAGCTGATAGGTGGCGGTACGGCCCAAGTTGAGCAAGTGAGCAATATCGTTAACTGACATTAGTGTCTCCATGTTCTTTTACGGTGCCGACGAGGCGAAGCGACACAACACCGCCCTCAGGAAGGTGATCATCTCCAGCTCCAC
>CAIYQS010000184.1 GCA_903928395.1 uncultured Actinomycetes bacterium
TCTCCCCGAAAGTTTCAAGAAAGTTGATTTTTATTCAAGCCATGAGGCCCTGATCCTTGAATACGAGAAAGCGCTCACTCGGATCGACTCCCGTACCGGGAATGCCTACGATGTTTCGGGTCACTTCGTCTGGGTTGGGGAACGAACCAGGCAACTAGACGGCGCTCACATTGATTTTGCGGCAAAGATACGTAACCCGATCGGTATCAAACTAGGACCGAAAACCACGGCCGACGACGCGCTTGCCATGATCAAAATCCTCAATCCGACAAACGAGCCTGGACGACTAACTTTTATCACCCGAATGGGCGCTGGGCTAGTCCGCGAAAAACTCCCCGCCTTGGTCGACGCAGTAACGAAATCCGGAGCGCACATCCTCTGGGTCTGCGATCCGATGCACGGCAACACGTATGAGGCTCCTAGCGGATACAAAACACGTCGCTTCGATGATGTATTGGATGAAGTTCGTGGATTCTTTGAAGTTCATAAAACCTTGGGAACTCATCCCGGCGGAATTCATATTGAGTTGACAGGCGATGACGTCACGGAGTGCGTTGGAGGGGGAGAGCAAATTTCGGAAGCGGATTTAGCGAATCGATACGAAACCGCGTGCGATCCGCGCCTAAATCACACTCAATCGCTTGAATTAGCATTCCTCGTTGCAGAAATGTTGCGCGATCGCTAATTTGATTTAGACCTTTTCAAGTATGAGCCATTCAATTAGGCTTTCCGAATGCTCCTCACCACAAGCATCAAAACGCCTGTTGGATCTTTGCAGCTTATTGCGCATGAACATGTTCTGCTTGCTGCTGGATTTGGACCGCTTCGAGAACTCATGGCACGACTCGATAAGTCTGATTACGATCTCGGGTTTCAGGCGGTGAAGAGCATTCCAATAATTAGCGACTTGATTAATGATTATTTTGCCGGGGACTTTTCGGCCCTCAATGGGATCAAAGTTCGACAACCCGGCGCCGAATTTTCGCAAGCGGTTTGGAAAGCGATGCGAAAAATTCCTGCCGGGAAAACGATGAGTTATGCAGAACTGGCAGATCGCGCTGGTTCGCCGGCAGCTGTCAGAGCGGCTGGAAGTGCGTGCGCTCGTAATTTGATCGCACCCATTGTTCCCTGCCACCGTGTAGTTAAAACTGGCGGAGAACTGGGAAATTACGCGTACGGACTACATTTTAAAGAAGAATTATTACGCTTCGAGGGCGCTCTCAATTAAATCTGGAAGTACCGAATTAACTTTTGAGATATCTTCATCGCTGATGTTTAGGTGGGTCACTAGTCGAAGTATTTTTGGACCAACTGGGCTAGAAAGGATTCCGGCTGCCTTTAATGCAGCGCTTAAGTCATTAGCATCAGTTAATAACCCCGAGAGATTTAAAATTACAATATTTGTCTCTACTTCTTGTGGGTTAATAACGTGATCAGCGACGGCGTGCACTGCCCGAGCGAGCGATTGTGCGTGAGCGTGATCAATGCTCAAACGCTCAATGTTGTTATCTAGTGCAAAGTGTGCGGCAGCGGCGAGCATTCCAATCTGTCTCATTCCAGCCCCGTAACGTTTTCTCCATTGCCGAGCGCTCACATTACGTTCTTTATTTGAGAGCATTACTGATCCAACAGGTGCTCCAAGCCCTTTGGAAAAGCAGACAGAAATCGTGTCAAAATAACTTCCATATTCTAAAAACGAAACTCCCGAGGCAACATGGGCATTCCAAATTCTCGCGCCATCGAGGTGCAGCGAAATACCCAGTTTGAGTGATTCTTCTCGCAACTTACGTATCTCATCAATGGATTGGACGGTCCCGCCACCAAAGTTGTGCGTGTTTTCGATCGCGATCGCGGCAGTAGAAACTTGGTAGGGACCAGAGTTCGGACGCGCGATGTGGAGCGGATCTGTTGCGCTCAGAAGTCCACGTGGTGATTCCCAGGTACGAGTTGTAATTCCGCTAAAGACTGCGCCAGCACCAAGTTCTGCACGAACAATATGTGAAAAAGTTTCCGTGAGAAGTTCATCGCCCGGCTTAACTAATTGGCGAATCGCAAGTTGGTTAGCTAGAGAACCTGTTGGAGTAAATAACCCTGCTTCAAAGCCGAAGAGTCCAGCGACGCGCTCTTCAAGTGAGTTGGCATTTGGATCATCACCATAGACATCGTCTCCAACGTCGGCGCTCATCATTGCTGCGCGCATCTCGTCACTTGGTTTGGTAACGGTATCAGAGCGGAGATCTATCATGAGGGAATCTTCTCATGTTTGATTGTCGGATGCGGGTCGGAATTGTCATCAAAGAGAATGACAAGATATAGACCGACTGTCATGCAAAGCCCGCCAACTATGGTGCGCCAGGTTAAACTTTCGTGCGCCAAAACAATTCCAAAAACCGCGGCAAAAATGTATTCCATGGTGAGCACGATTGCGACGGTGGTTGCAGACATAAAGGATTGAGCCCAGGTCTGAATAATGAATGCAAAAGCGCTGGCAAAGACCGCTGAGTAAATGACCACCACCCAGACCCCGTGGTCATGGATCGAGATCTAGCTCCAATCCAGCAACAGCTCAGGCTCTAGCGGTACGCGCTATGCCAGAAGCGCAAAGCTCGAAACCCGAAGCTCA
>CAIYQS010000185.1 GCA_903928395.1 uncultured Actinomycetes bacterium
AAATCCTGGATCAAATTCTTACCGATGCACTGACCGCTCCAAGTTGGTCGAACACCCGCCCTTTCAAGATTGCCATTGCAACGGGCGAAACAAAGGACCGGATCAGTAAAGAGTTCTTGAGCCGTTGGGATTCACTCGCCAAGGGTCGCAACGGAAACTGGTTAGCAAAATTAAAACTCTTCACATCGCGCTACGGGCTACCCACCAGCAATCGTGCCAGCGCCAAACCTTATGTCGCAGAACTCAAACCTCGTGCACACCGAGTAGGTGCAGAACTTTATTCCGCGCTAGGCGTTACTCGTGGTGATCGCAAGGAACGCGACGCGCAATGGGCGAAGAACTACGAATTCTTTGGCGCTCCAACTGAACTCTTTATTTTCATTCATAAGAGTTTGGATATCTGGTCGGCATCAGATGCCGGGCTAATGCTGGAAAACCTCATGCTTTCGGCGCATGCCCACGGGCTAGGAACCTGCGCTCAAGGTGCTGTTGTCATTTGGGATGATGTGATACGCAAAGAGTTTGAGGTCAGCAAGGATTACCGCCTGCTGACCGGACTTGCTATTGGTTATCCATCGGATGCATCTGTTAACTCCTTTGGAGCACACCGAATCCCCCCATCAGAAATTATTCTTAAGAAACACTAGCAGGGATAGTTTTGCGCCCCTTAGGATTTAACGATTCTAGGGGAAGTTGCAGATGGCACATATCAAAGTCGGGCCGGCAAGGTATAAGAAAGTCGGATTAGCACTGGGGGCTGTGATGTGGCTTTCAGCTGCAACCGTAAACTTTTTTATGCACGTGAATTATTTATCTGCCGTTCAATTGGCCGGAGTTCTAATATTCCTAATCTTCGGTGGGACGTATGCATTTAGACATCCCATTGAAGTTGAGTTCACTGTTGGTAACGAAGAAAAACATACAATCAAATTTGTTTATAAGCAGACGATCGGCGAGACCTTAATTCGCGTAGATAAGCGGCAACTCGTGAAATCAGATAAGCCTTGGCATTCGCCACACAAAGAAGAATTTAAATTGGTCGTGGGAAATCGCGAGAACCACGAAATTATTATTCAACGCAAGAAATCACTCTTCGCCGCATTTTCTGGGGCCATTCTGTTAGATATCAAAGTTGATGGTGAGTCACTAAATCAAAAGCGAGTAAACATCAGACACATTTCACTTAAGAAACAAAGGAGCCCCGCAGGTTAATTAAGAGTTCCATAAATTATTCAGTGAACCATCCCTTGGAAATCACTTGGGCATCAATGACAAGGTCTCACCTTCTCTTTCAAATATGTTTTCCTATTTTGAAGGTGTTATCTCATTTCACGTGCATAGTCCTCGAAGTGAAGCAGCTTTTATACATGGAAATCCCACGTACACCATTCTTGGAGAGATGCCTGCGGGATCAAATCTGTTTGGAGAAGTGTGCGAAAGCCAAAAATCGGGATCAGCCGTATTTGAGTCATTAATTCCCCAGCCAGCATGGTTGTGGGCTATGACCCAAATGTAAGCGTGTGTCCCAAGGTGAATAGGAAAAAAATTAGGTGTATAGATATCTTGAGATTCTGTTGTGTAACTAAGTTTGATAGTATCAAAATTTTCTTTTGAAATATCTACCAAAGTCCCACCGGATTGATCTAGGAACAACGTGTCATTAATATAAATCGCATAAGTGTCAACTTGGTACTTCTTGGGGCTAGGATCCCAAGATACTTGTAATTTAGTGAGTGCTTTATCCAAACTAATTATTTTGAGACCCGTGATCAACGGAGGTTTTGTCAATTTGAGATCGTTTAGCTTAGATATTGAGTTAAAATCTGCATAACTCATTGTCGAATCCAATGCTAATAAAAGCGAAAGGCAGGAAACTAAGACGACTCCTGCTTTAGCAATAACTTTTAACAAAACTTGCATCCTTAGAACGAGGGGTCTTCTAACGGGTTTTCACATGCAATTAAATAAATGACCATTCGGATCACAATTGTGTGAGGCGTTCAATCGCCGTAGGTGAACTCCAAAATCCTCCAGGTCCAACGGTCTCGGCTGTGATTCCACTATTGGTTCCTTGCGAACTTGTAAAAACTTCAACAATATTAAGCGGGAGTGCTCCCAATAATCTACGGGGAACTAAAAGTATTTTTAGACCGACAATATAAAAGGCCCCACCAATCTCCCGATGGGGCCTTGCTGAACTACTTCGAATTTATCGAACTTCGATATCATCCAAACGAATTGCTTCACCTGAGCCTTGTGCCTCAAAAGGAGTGAAGTCATATTCATCGTAAGCAGCGTAGACCGCAGCCTTTGCCTCCTCTGTTGGCTCAACACGCACGTTGCGATAACGAGCAAGTCCAGTACCAGCA
>CAIYQS010000186.1 GCA_903928395.1 uncultured Actinomycetes bacterium
AACCTATATTATAGCAATCATATGTCTCGGTTAATCGGCTGAATCACGAGATCCGACAGGCGCGCAAGAGCTACTCTTGCAAGCTTTCTGGGAAGAACCGATACCTTGGAGAAACGCTTCAAAACTGAGTTGACTTCGACGAAGCACATTAAGCATTTGACCAGCCGCAGAGCGTATTCCTGCAATTGGGAGCGTGAGCCACCGTACGAGCCAGTACCAGCATAACCCTACACCCCCAGACACTGGAATCTCACCCACACACCACAATCAGTACCAGTCAAAACCAGTGCCCTGCCAGTGATGCCAGTGTAGTCAACTCCCCGCTCGTCTGCCAAAAATGGACCTGCCCAGATTTCCAAAAAAATATACAAAAAAATTTTGGAAACGGCATGGTCCGAATTTGGATTTCCCTTTTAGGTAGGTGCCCCCCTGTTCGGTAGAAATACGTGTCTGGTTCTTTCAGTGAGACTCCTCGATAAGAAGATATCTCCTCGTGGGATCCCATATGGCAAAAAGAGAGGTACGCCCCCCTATCTGCACCAGAAACACTGGCTGACAAGAGAACGACACTGGTATTTCTTCTCTCTCTACACATCCAACGACACATCTTTGAATCCCACCGCCAACACATATCGCGGATATCCAGTTTCACCATCTGCTGGAACAGCTTTAACAATGCCTGTGGAGATCAGAATCCGTACAGCCTGGCGAACATACCCAAAATGACCTTGGCCGAGAAGCTGCAGTTGAAGAAATGACATCGGCTCAGGGCAGGTAACGAGTTCCCGCAGAATTACTGAGAGTTTTGATGCGATCATTGCCTCTTGCCATTTGCCGATGGCCTGGACTTTGTTATCTTCATCGACGGAAATATCAAACTGACCATCGAGAAACTCTGCGCTTCTGGGTTGTCTGTCCTCGGGGAAACTATTGAATTTGCGGGCCATCGCTGCTACCTCCTCATGCGGGCCGAAGCGCCCGAGTGCGTTGGAGATATAGCGGGTGGGGATTGAAGTTAAGGGAAAAATGGCAGGCAAGAAGAGAGGCTGAACAACGATTGTTGTCGTTCAGCTTGCATGCAGCAAATTCCAAAAGTATCGACCATGATGTTCACTCGTGGCTTACACAACCATGTGACAGAGAGTTGTCAGTTCTTAGAGTGCTCTCCGCGTATCTTGGGCTTGACAGTGAGCAATTCCCCTTTGTCGTCCACGCGGAACATCGTATTGGGTCTGGGATAAAATCCTTTTGGGAATACCGTTGGGCGTCTGCCTATCGAATATATTGCTCCGTCAAGTGTTGCTGACGCAAGACCTGTCGGCATCGCGGACATACTCCTAAGTCGATTGATAGGAGAAAGTCTAAGTCTGGTAAAGTCCACACCTGACAAGTCGGCTCCCGATAGATTTGCATCCGTTATGTCCGTACCTACTAAGCTTGCTTCAGAGAGGCGAGCACCCATCAGCCGCGCGCCACTTAAGTCAGCGCCGTCGAGATGTGACTGCGTCAAATTGGCACCTACAAGATTTATTCCTTTCAAGTCTGCGTGATCAAAGTGAGCGGCTTCAAGGTGTGATTCCTTAAGATCCGCATTTGTTAGGGATGCACCGTTTAGATGCGCCCACTCAAAGTTCGTTTTCGCAAGGTTTGCGTCCACGAGGTATGCATTTTCGAGATGTGCCCTTTGAAGATTTGATCCGACGAGGTCAATCCAAGTACCGCGCATACCTCCTAATTGTGCATCGCAGAACATTGCATCTCTCCCGTAAGCTCTAGTAAAGTCGGCCTTTCGAAGGTCACTACTGCAAAGATTAGTGCCGTCTAGCTGAGCATCCCGAAAATCTCCTTTAACCACGAATGTGGATTTCATGTTCGCATAGCGTAGATTGCGCCCGCGTAGGTCTGCTACCAACGTCACGTTGTCTACGTTTGGAGATGTACCCCAATTGTCTGGTTTCTTTGACAATTCCCTTGATTTTGACAACCCGGTTTGGCCCACTTTGATGGAGAATTTTGGCCCACCCTGTCATCATTTTTTGGGGTGGTGGTCTTTCTCCCTTTCGTTCGCTAGTATTGGTTGTAGGCAGGCGTGATTTACGATTTTGCCATAG
>CAIYQS010000187.1 GCA_903928395.1 uncultured Actinomycetes bacterium
CAGGACGCAAAAGCTAAAAAGGCTTCAGCAGATGAAGCAAAAAGACTCGCCGCCCTTAAAGACGATGACAATGACGACCAGGACGACAAAACCGCCTCCAAATCACCGTCAAAAACCTCTCCATCCGCAGCCAAGACTTCAAACAAAGGCAACACCCAACGGGATTCAACTCCAGATCGTCCTACAACAAAACTCAAAGCGGACGACTCCCCCGACGAAATCGATTTCAGCAAATAGAGTAGGAGGGGCTGAATTATTTTCAGCCCCGTCCTCTCACACCACCGTACATGCGGGTCCGCATACGGCGGTTCCAAAGACTTTAAACGTTGAGTCGCTTTAAACCCATGGCATCAAAGACCGAGTTTGGAAGAGCGATTTTCATCCCTGACGAGCCTGACATCCTCCAGTAGCAGCGCCTGAGTCTGCTGATCGATTCGGCGGCTTTCAAGGACAAGCCTCTTGCCACCAGTTCCCGTCGACAGGTACTCACCCGTTTCCACTGTTTCAGATAAATCATGCGCAGACGCCGCCTAATCCATCCATCAAGTTCTTCGAAGATTCTCGGAGTATTGGCGAGTTTGAAGTAATTCTTCCAACCCACCAGGTATCCATTCAACGTCTCCACAACCTGTTCAATGTTTCGACCGCACGTCCTACTCGTCAGTTCTCGTATTCGACTTTTAAGCTTTGCGATTGCTTGTGGGGCCACTGACTGTTTCACAATACTCTTGGTGCTGATCCACAGCCGGTATCCTAGAAACTTTCGTTTCGTAAAATAGGCCACCGCACTTTTCTCGCGGTTGATCTTAAGCTTGAGTTTTCCCGTGATATGCTCCATGGTCAACATCGCCTTCTGCGCCGCCCGCTTTGACCGCACATATACATTGCAATCATCTGCGTACCTCACAAACGCGAGCCCTCTTTTCTCTAGCTCTTGATCCACTTCATCTAAAAGGAGATTACTCAGTAATGGCGATAACGGCCCACCTTGCGGCGTACCCTCGTCTTGAACCATTACCACGCCCTGATCCATGATTCCTGCCTTCAGGTATCGATGAATCAGTTTTACCAACCGTTTATCTTTGACCCGTTTATTCACTCGATCCATTAGGATGTCGTGACTAACTCGGTCAAAGAACTTTTCGAGATCCACATCCACACACCACTTGCGACCAGACTCAACAAATGCCTGCGCTTGGGCCACTGCCTGATGCGCACTCTTCATTGGCCTAAATCCATAACTGTGTTTGTGGAATGTAGGATCCCAATCCGGTTGTAGAATCTGCAAAATACATTGCTGAATCAGTCTATCCACCACTGTTGGAATACCCAATTGTCGCATTCCACCATCCGGTTTTGGAATCTCAACCCGCCTGACTGCTTTCGGCTGGTAACTTCCAACAAGGAGTTTCAGTCTAATTTGCGGCCATTCCGTTTTGAGATATCCGACTGCGTCCTCAATGCTCATTGCATCGATTCCGGCAGAACCACCGTTCTTCTTCACTCGCTTCCATGCCCTGAGCATGTTTTCACGCTCAATACATCTCTCCATGAGATGTTCGCTCGGATTTGGTTTATTCATCGTTCCACTCGCATTTCAACACTGTTGATCACCTCTCGGGGTTCCGCCCCTACCCATGACCAGCAGCTCCTTGCCGATTCAAAGAATTTTGTTGCTCGACACTCGCAAACACGATGACTCCATTTCCTCTCTTTGGTTTGGTCCTTCGTAAGTCTCCTTACTACTACGACCTCGGCTGACTTCTTGCTGACGGTTTCCCGCTGCTCTTTCAAGCATAATTGCAAGATCTCCCCAGGTAAGAACGCGAACTTTCATCCCATGTAATCGTTGGATCTACTTCGCAGCTTTCCGAATTCCTTCGGGCTTTGCGGTTTCATGTCCACTCGCCCAAACTACGAAGCCTCACATCCACTTCTTGTACATCGACTCGGGACTTTACCTCCGGCTTCCTCCAGATTCCACCTCATGGTGGACACCCTTGCCTTCAGTTAGCGGTTCCAGGAATTGGGACCCGCAAGGGACTTTCACCCTCTAGTTCGCGCCCATGCTGGGCGCACATAAAAAAAGCCTCTTCTGAATTAACAGAAGAGGCTTAGGAATAAAAATGGGGGCATCGTGCTATTTTTACACCGAGCTACCTCGGCACTATTTTCGCCGCAGGCGGGCTTAACTTCTGAGTTCGGAATGGAATCA
>CAIYQS010000188.1 GCA_903928395.1 uncultured Actinomycetes bacterium
AATCGTCGTTATCTTCAAAAATCGGCAACCGCGCATTCGCGCGATTCCGCACGTGATAAATCGAACCGCCTTCCGATGCTCGCTTCGCTCTGCCTATCGAAAACGTCTACAAAACCAGCCCCACCGTGTAAAGAAACGGTTCCTGACACGAATGGCACTGTCGCGCCGTGAAATTATTTCTAAGTTGTTTCAAGTACATTCTTTCCGGAGTTGGCCCCTCAGCTCGCTTCTCGGCTTCTGCATCAGCTTATAGGGCTTGGGTCGTTGCTTGATGAGACGTGGTTCGAGTCGGCCCGGGCGATTGGCCACTTCGCAGCTAGCAATCTGATTGAGCATCGTGAAGCAATAGTCGCCGAGGTGGTCGATTAAGCCCAACGAGATTTGCATCCAAGAAGCCAAGATGTATTGGCAGGTGCCGGTGAAGCTGATCTGACGTGGTTGCTTGTTGTGCAACAAGGCCGCGCTGGCAGCGGTCGTACGGACCAGGTTGTAGCCCAGGATCGTCGTCCAAACTTCGCGGCGAACCATCTCGGGCGACTTGCAGCGAACATGTCCAAGATTGAGCGAATTCTTGATACTTCGAATATCGAGTTCTGAATTCCACCGAAAACCATAGAGTTCTGCGATGTCTTCCTTGGTGTGCTCGTCTGAATCAATTAGCGTCGTAATCACGTCGATGGAATGGGTGCGTCGGCCAGGTACAACAATGTTGTAACGGATCTCTCGCAGTTTGAGTCTCTCTGGGATGAGGGCGTAGGTTTCTTCGCTCATCCATTTCGGACGCTGAGGACGAACCCATTCCATGAGATGATCGTGCTTTCCCAAACGTTTGCCACGTCGAAAATCGGAATGACGCAGATGATGTTTTCGGGCACAGGTCTGCACCCCTCTCTGAAGTAAAAGGACAATCATCATGAACGAGCAATAGTAACGATCCATCACCGCGACATCTCCCGGTGACAGCGATTCGAGCATCGAACGCAACAACGCGGATTCCCCGGTTTCTTTCCCCGAGTAAGGACCGATCGCAAGATCCGTCACACAGGCCGTCGCCAACGAAATGGCAGCGACGGAACGTGCAATCGGAAACCCAACGCCGGGCTTCTGTGCCGTATGTTGCGGATACTCGGCCTGATTCGCGGGGGTGTCGGGCATGGTGAACGTGAAACCGTCAATTAATTTGGCATGCAGACCTTTCCAAAGCCATTTCGGGTCGGCTTGGGTTTCGGCTTCCGCCGAAACTTCGACACTCACCTCGCGCAAGGCTGCTTCCGAAAGCTTGTCCCTCGCTCGACAATAGTCCCCCGTGTCAGATGTGGGCACTGGAGCGTCTTGCCTCTGCTGAAACGCCACGATCCGAGCAACGGCAGCTTGGCAAGAGGCCGCCTTGCCGTCGCGCAAGACCTGACCTAAGAATGACCAGAGCACGACGGCCGTCGAATAGATCCGACCGATACCAAACAGATTCCCGTGCTTCTGGAAGATTCGCTCAATTCGTTCCGCCGAGAGGACGCTGGCAAAGGGCAAATCCGGTTGCAGCAGAAAGCTCTCGACGATCTTTCGAAAATCTCTGCTGCCGCGATTCCGAAAATGTGATATGTCGCCCATGAAAAAACCCTCCTTGGCTTTTGTGCGGCAAACACACCAAGGAGGGCTTTGGTCTTAGTACCAAGGAAGGCCATTTCAAGCAAGACGATCCTCAGCACAGTGATTCTTATCGAAAATCATCGTGTTGATCCAGAGGATTTTGCGCGCAGCTCACAGCGCGACAGTGCCATTCGTTCCTGACACCTTTTGTCCTTCTCGACCGCCTGAAATAAGATGCGTTCAAACGCCGCAAAATCGTCGTCGTCTTCAAAGATTGGCAACCGCGCATTCGCGCGATTCAGCACGTGATAAATCGAACCGCCTTCTGGTGCTCGCTTCCCTCTGCCTATCGAAAACGTCTACAAAACCAGCCCCACCGTGTAAATAAACGGTTCCTGCCACCTTTTCGTCCTTCCGGTTCCTGCCACCTTTTCGTCCTTCTGGCTCCGTACTCGGTGCCTGTCCCTTTTTTATTCCCTCCATGGAGCGATGCGAA
>CAIYQS010000189.1 GCA_903928395.1 uncultured Actinomycetes bacterium
AGAACGCCGTTAGAGGAGTTCCATCGCTTAACTTCTTGCCACAACATCGAAGCAATCGTTAGTGTTATCTAACCCAAAGTGTCTAGTAAATTTCGCGCAGGTCCCCTGGACATTTCAAATTCAAGTCCAAAATGGAATCTCGCCGAAATGCGCGCAAGCCGCAATGAAAGTCATTAATTGGTACTTTATAAAAAATTTTTCCAATTAAAGTTAGGACTGGATTTCCTAGATATTTGTGAAGCCATGGCATAGCGCCTTTTTCGATTCCACCTGCGAATCTATTGCCGACGACCAGATCAAAACCCGAGTCAAGCTGATCGATGAATAGGCTCAAATTATCCAAGGCATAGCTGTCATCTGAGTCCCCCATGACAACATATCGGCCTCTGCTCTCCTTAAAACCAGAAATCAGCGCAGCTCCATAGCCTCTTTCGGAAACATGAACTACTCGTGCTTGAGCATTTAAAGCAATTTCAACGCTTCCATCTGTCGACCCATTATCGGCGACAATTACTTCGCCCGTCAGATTGTTTGCTTTTAATGAATGGAAGCTCTTTTCAATCACCTTGAGTAGGGTTTCACTCTCATTAAGGCAAGGAAGGACAATTGATAACGAAAGTTGCTCTTCGATTTGCTTCACTGGGTTTTTACTACCTATTCGATTTAATTTGTCAGGGATAGCCACTAGTAGATGGTAAGATTATCACGGTTTCCTCACCGGACGCGTGATTCCAATCCGGATTTCTTGTGATTCAAATATCGAAAGCCTTAATTGTTAATTGGCAGATTTCAAAACGGAGTTGATATGGCAAAACCTGAACTTTTTGATGAAGTAGTGATTCTGGGAATGGGATTTGTAGGGCTGACTTTGGCAGCCGTAGTCGCGGAAGCTGGGCATCGCGTCCTTGGGGTAGATACCAACTCGGAAACTATTTCTAATTTAAATGTTGGAAGAGCTAGCTTTTATGAACCTAATCTTGAAATTCAAATTAACAATGGGTTAACTTCTGGGAATTTGAGATTTGAACCTATTTTAGCTGCAAGCCAGAAGAAACGGATTTTTATTGTATCTGTGGGAACTCCCTTGAAGGGAAATCAACTAGATAGTGGGGCAATCACTTCAATAATTTCGACCCTCGGCGAATGCATCCAAGAGGGAGATCTTGTCCTGCTACGCTCAACAATACCCGTGGGACTAACACGAAAAATTAAGGGAGCAATATCATCTAAAACAGAAAAAAACTTTCTTCTTGCCATGTGTCCAGAACGAACTCTCGAAGGTAGCGCTCTTGAGGAATTACGTGTTCTGCCTCAAATAGTCGGTGCCCCTGACCAAATTTCTCGCGAAGCCGCCCGGGACTTTTTCCTCACTTTCGCACCGAAGGTTGTTCAGGTCGACAGCTATGAAGCTGCAGAACTTGCGAAATTGTCTAGCAATATCGCAAGGGATGTGAGATTCGGACTAGCGAATGAGATCGCGCTGGCGTGTGAGAGATTTCGTATAAATTTCGAAGACGTCAGAATTGCAACAATTGAAGATTATCCACGTGATGGACTAGCGCGCCTCGGCCCGGTTGCAGGTCCATGTTTAGAAAAAGATTCTTGGATATTTCTGGAGTCTCTTCATAGATTTGAAGGAGATGATATTGAGGCTCATTTAGAGTCTAGTATTATCAAATCTGCACGTCTCGTGAATGAAAGTTTGGCGGGTTGGGCAATCAGCAATGTCAATCATTATCTGACGCTCAAAGGTAGAAATACTGGCCCAGTCCGAATCCTTCACTTAGGGATGGCATTCAAAGGAAACCCTCCAACCAATGATTTGCGGGGATCAGATGCAATTAAGGTTTTTAATGGTTTAACAAGTAATGGTCTTAACCATAATTATTCCTGGGATGCCGAGGTATCTTTCGAAGAACTCAATCAAGCGGGGCTCAATCCAGTCCACAAAGACTTCAGTCAGGTCGATTTCGACATAATCATCGTCCACAACAATCACTCATTGAACAAAAAGAAAGTATCCGAATATATAGATTTCAAGAAGCCAGGTGACGAGTTGTATATTTTAGATTTATGTAACGCAATAGAAGCTAAGAAATTATTGCCAAGTAACGTCATTTACCGAGCGTTTGGAGCAGCTCAAAATGCCTAGCGCGTTGGTTACCGGAGGATCA
>CAIYQS010000190.1 GCA_903928395.1 uncultured Actinomycetes bacterium
ACCCACCAAATGAAATTTGGGTTGTTGTGCTTTGTGCATTGAACTTATCAAACATTGCGTGCCAGGCTTCTTTACGACCTGGTTCGTAATCCATCCAACTTGTGATTTTGATTTGGACTGGATCTGCAGCGCGTGCTGCTGAGGTGCCAAGGACAGTTCCAGCCCCCGCTGAAGCTACTCCTGCTCCTGCAACTGCAGCGCCCTTAATAAAACTCCGGCGCCCAAATCCTTTTTCTTGATCAACATCAGAAGAAGTTTGAACTGAGGTTTTCTTTTTACCCACAATATTTCCCTTCAGATCTGTCTGGTCGATTGTCTACAGTCTGTAGTCAACCATTTGTAGCAAAGTACTGTATTTCAACCATAAGTCAAGACTCGACTGTGTAACGTTTTTGTTGCTTTTATATCCTTGACTTTTGCCACTAATTGGCTAAGAAGCCACCGTCTACTGCAAGCACAACACCGCTTACATAATCTGACGCTGGAGCAGCTAAAAAGACACCTGCACCGGCTAAATCCTCCGGTACACCCCATCGCCCGGCCGGAATTCGCGAAGTAAGGTAGGCAAAGCGGGTTGGATTTTGTCGCACAGCGGCGTTGATATTTGTATCGATAAATCCCGGAGCGATTGCATTGACGGTAATGCCCAGCGGCAAGAGTTCGTTAGACATTCCTCGTGTCAATCCTGAAATGGCGGATTTCGATGCAGTATAACTAATAACGTTCGCACCACCTAAGAAGCTCCACATCGATGCGATGAAAATAATTTTTCCGTAACCCTTCTTGGCCATTTTTTGGGCAACGGTTCTTGCAATTAAAAATGGTGCGGTGAGATCAACCTCTAACGTTTCATCCCACTGCTCATCCGTATGTTCAAGTACCGGTCCTCGGTTAGCAATACCGGAGTTATTAACCAGAATTTCGATATCAAGCTTTTCGATTTCTTTACAGACCGCAACGGTTTCTTCACGACTCTTAAAATCACATTTGATACTTTTGAAATTTCTGCCTAATTTTTTAATTGCCTGCTCGATCTCGCTGTCAGGCTCAATTCTCGAACTTATTGTGACGATATCGGCACCGTGTTCTGCTAACGCATGAGCAATTGCAAATCCAATTCCAGTTCGCGCACCAGTTACTAGGGCAGTCTTGCCCGTCAGATCAAATAAATCCTTGGCCATGGATCCTCCTTATTATGCGGGATCGAAGGTACTTGACTCCATTCCGCAAATCGTTAACAATTAACAGCAGAGATTAGGGTACTAATGCTCCAAAAACAAGAGCGCTGAAGTGATCGTAAAACAATCGGAGGAGCAACTTTTGGAAAGCGATCTTAAAGTCTGGTGCCAATGGACAGATCTCAAGGTGCCCAAGAATTTCACCTTAACGAACAAACCGCTCGCGACAATGACAGCAGCTGAAAGAAATGAAATCCAGATATATGTCCCCCAATACATGGGCGGCACCAAAGCCCTCGCTCATATACAAGATTTTGCGAATGTAAAAATTGTTCAACTTCTGATGGCTGGTTATGACGACGCACTTGAATATATGCGCACTGGTGTGACGTTATGTAACGCAACTGGTGTGCACAACGACTCAACCGCTGAATTGGCTTTGGCCCTTACCCTGGCTTCGCTTAGAGGAATTCCGGATTTTGTGCGGAACCAAGCCGTCGCTACCTGGGGGCATAAGAAATACCCATCGCTCTCTGATAAGACGATTGGAATTGTCGGCTACGGCTCGATCGGAAAGAGTTTGGCTCACCTCCTATCGGTTTTCCCAGTTAATATCCTTAAATTTGCCCGCACCCCAAAAGAAGGCGTCCTCGGAATCGAAGACTTAGACAATTATCTGTCTAATCTCGACGTGATCATTTTGCTTGTACCTCTAAGCCCCGAGACGAAAAAATTGATCGACTCAAAAAGGTTAGCGTCCCTCAAAGATGGAGCGCTCCTCGTTAACGTTGCGCGCGGTGGTGTAGTCGATTCTGAAGCCTTGGTGACAGAACTAGCAACGGGCAGGATCTTCGCCGCCCTTGATGTTACTGATCCTGAACCATTGCCCGCAGATCATCCACTCTGGGGTCTGAAGAATTGCCTCATCTCCCCGCATGTCGGTGGAGATAGCGGCGCCTTTGAAAAGCGCGGCAGACGACTCATCGAGGAGCAATTGCAGCGCTTCCATGACGAAGAAGAGTTGATCAATATTATTGATTGGGTGAATCTGCAGAAATGAGCGCTGTGATAGGGGGGAATCCAAAACAATGACTAATTCTGGATCAACTACGAGGCTTGCCTTTTACAAACAGATTTTTCGAATCAAAAAACCAGTGCTCAATGGGAAGAAGCGACGTTTAAAAGAAGCGAACACAATTTATGATCTGCGGATTTTGGCTAGACAACGAACTCCGAAGTCTGCCTTTGATTACACCGATGGTGGCGCTGACGCCGAGCTTTCACTTCAAAGAAATCGACAAGCCTACGAAGATATCGAATTTCGCCCTCGAGTCCTCAGAGATGTCACAAACGCTAACCTTGAAACACAAATGCTGGGAAAACTTTCAAAGCTCCCCCTCGGAATCGCTCCAACTGGTTTCACACGAATGATGCACACCGCCGGCGAGGAAGCGGGTTCCCAAGCGGCAGCGGCGAGAGGAATTCCATTCGCACTTTCTACAATGGGAACAACTTCTATCGAAGAGGTCGCCCGATTAGCGCCAAACGGCAGAAATTGGTTTCAACTTTATATTTGGAAAGATAGAGATCGCAGCACCCAACTTATTAATAGAGCCAAGGCAGCCGGATTCGATACCTTGATAGTCACAGTCGATGCGCAAGTGGCAGGAAACAGATTAAGAGATGTCAGAAACGGGCTGACGGTTCCGCCTACTCTGACGGCCAAGTCGCTCGCGGACGCTATCCCTCGCGTCAATTGGTGGTGGGACCTTCTCACCAAAGAACCACTGGAGTTCGCATCGCTGCTTTCGTGGCAAGGAACAGTTGCCGACCTGATGAACACTATGTTCGACCCGAGCGTAACCTTCAAAGACTTTGAGTGGCTCCGCAATGAGTGGGACGGAAAGTTAGTAATTAAGGGAGTCCAGACCGTTGAAGATGCCAGGCTTTCTGTAGACGCTGGTGCCGATGCCGTGATTCTTTCTAATCATGGTGGGCGGCAACTTGATCGCGCCCCAGCTCCCCTCCACCTCATTCAGGAGACCGTTAGGGAAATCGGGAAGGACGCAGAAGTCCATGTTGATAGCGGGATCATGCACGGAGCCGATGTCATCACAGCAATCGCGCTCGGAGCTAAATTCACGTGGGTCGGTCGCGCCTACTTATACGGATTAATGGCAGGCGGACGCGATGGCGTCGAACGCACGCTAGACATCCTAGAAAGTCAGATGCAACGCACCATGAAATTGATTGGCGTGAATTCCCTCGAGGAGCTAACCCCAGACGTCATTAAATTCATAAACAAAAACTAATTTCACACGCAGTTCGAATTAGTCATCAACGCTTAGTTGTATGAACCCGGTCGCCCGATCTCGATCCCGCTCAATGAAATTTGCGTTGGACTCATCTGTCCCCATGGCCCAGTCCCGCGCCGCGATCGGTTCCTTGCCATACCTGAGATGACGTTCGATAAGTCTCTGCATACGAATACCATCATCAAGTTCTAAGTAATAACTGTAATCAAGGAGATCTGCAACTTTTTCCCAGCCAAATTCCCGAGAAAGTAAATAGTTTCCTTCAACAACCACCACCCTAGCCGCGGCAGGCACCACTCCCTCGTCCGCTACCGATGCTTCAATTTCACGATGGAAAATTGGAAACCTAGTATCAGAGTCCGCCACTTTAACTTCTCGCAACAAGTCCGTAAATCCTCCAGCATCAAAAGTGTCTGGTGCGCCTTTGCGATTGCGCGCTCCATTCGCTTCCAAAATTTCATTGCTCAAGTGGTATCCATCCAAAGAGATGATGGATACATCATCCCCGGGAAATCGATTCTTGATTTTCTCGACCAACGTTGATTTACCGACTCCAGGCTTTCCGACAAGACCAATCAAAATCCTTGGACCATCCGCGGACAACAGCGCATCAATACTTTTGAGAAATTCCTCGACTTTCACGGCGAAACAATATCCTTGATCTAAATAACTACCCCAACAAAACTAGGTTTAAATGGATACATAGTTAATAGGCACGCATTAAACGCATGATAAACATCCGGCTTTCCAGGCCAAGTTGTGTCAATTACTTCCTGATCAGGATTGAGTTCATGAAACCATGATCCATACTCATAATCCAGCATGTTGGCCAACGCATAGCTCCACCATTTATTAAAGTCTTCCAAATACTTAGCTTCCTTTGTTGTAATCCATAGCGAGTATGCAGCCATGATCGCCTCGCACACCACCCATGCCATTCGCGACCTTACAACCGGCTTTTTCTCCCAATCCATCGTGTAAATAAATCCGTCGGTTCCATCAGCCGACCAGCCAGCTTCCTTCGCCAATTCGTAAAGTTGAATCGCATCTGGCAACACCCATTCAACGGCCTCTGGATCCCCCGAGTTTTGCAGGGCAACTTGAATAACCAAGCGCGACCATTCAAAGAGGTGCCCAATCGTCACGCCATATGGGCAGAACGGATCGGCAGGCTTGTCACTGTTGAACTCCAGATCGACCTTCCACTCCGAATCAAAGTGCTCCGGCATCATCCACGAATTCGCCTTTGCAAATCCATCAACTACCTTCTTAGAAACAATGAGCGCGCGTTCTCGATATTTCTGATCACCGGTCACGTCAAAAGCTGCAATAAATGCCTCCACCCCGTGCATGTTGGCGTTCACTCCGCGGTATGGATCGCAGGTGGAGAACTCCTTGTTCCAGGAATTATTCAACATCCCGTATGCAGGCTCCCAAAAATATGTGTCGATCACTTTGTCAACCAACGTCAAGAGTTCATCAGCTCTTGGATGTTTACATTCTTTGGCTGTGCTTGCAGCCAACAATACAAATGCATGTCCATATGCCAACTTATTGTCGTCAACTGGATTTCCTGAATAATCCACCGAGTTGAAAAATCCTGAATTCTCATCATCTAGGAACACGTTAAAAAGAGCATCCACTCCTTCGTTCACCATATCCAGTGACTCCGTTAACCCCAGCAAATACCCCAGACCAAAGACTTGAACCATTCGACATTGCACATATAGCTCACGCGGGTGGGTGCGATCAACCTCACCGTTCAAATCCAAATATCCAAAACCGCCCTCTGGTACTACAGAATTTCTCGCAAAATCCAGAAGCCGCAGCGCTTCACCCTTGGAAAAACTCTCCCCAAATTTCGACAATCCATGTGGATCGATGAGGTCAACTAGTGGTGTTGGAAGCATCCAATAATTGTAACTCCCCAACTCAGTCGAGTGGTTACTCGCTTTCAACCACTCGACGAAGTGCTTCGAGTCTTTGTTCCCATTGATTTTCCATTTCTTGAATGAAAGCCTTACCCTCATCAAGCCTCTTCTGATTGAGGAGCACCTTCGTATCCCGACCCCTAGCTTCCAGAATCACAAGTTCGGCATCGACCAATATTTGCAGATGCTTCCTCGCCCCTTGACGCGTGATATCCAAACCAGCAGAGACCGTATTGAGTGTGTACGGATCTCCACTGGAGAGTCGTTTGATCATTTCCAAACGATTCGCATCACCTAAAGCTCGAAAGAGTTCTACTACTGGCATGGGATTTAGTTCAACAAAGTTGAAAGACGGTCGAACATGTAATCCCACCCACCGTTGTTGTCCTTAAATGAAGACTCAGCCTCGCTCTCCAATAGAGATGCAAAACCTGACTCTTTCAGGGTGACCTTTGTGCCACCGGCTACAGCTTCGATCGAAAACTCAACCAGAGTGTTCGGAATGCCGAGTACATCTCCAGCACCTTCTCCAGAGGGACCGGGTACCCATCGATAGGCAAAATAGTCACACGGATTGGCAGCTTCAACATGAATGCGCCGCCGATGCGTCGAACCTTCAAAAGAAAAAATGGGCTCTTGCCCGACTTCCAAAGTCCCGCCCTCAACCGAATCTGGAAACCACTTAATGATTTCAGAGGGATTAGTAATTGCCTGATATACCCGCTCTTGGCTCGCTTTTACTGTAATTTCCCGAATTATCGCGTCTTGCATTGCTGTTCTGTTCCACGACATAGTTGACAGATGTGGCGAGACATAGTTGACACTTTGGGATGTTACAGAGTCCCCGTCCTAATGCCTTTT
The DNA here is from genome assembly GCA_903928395.1 of uncultured Actinomycetes bacterium. Taxonomy (GTDB): domain Bacteria; phylum Actinomycetota; class Actinomycetes; order Nanopelagicales; family Nanopelagicaceae; genus PALSA-747. The sequence continues at coordinate 6,286 of CAIYQS010000190.1, forward strand.
CTCAAGTAATTATCTTGTCATTGCTCCATGATGGGTTAACCCCCACACAGGCAG
>CAIYQS010000191.1 GCA_903928395.1 uncultured Actinomycetes bacterium
CCACTCCTGCAAACCTTCGTCGATATCCACCAGTCTTTCACAGAGAATCGAAGCCTCCGGGTCCTGGTGATGAACCTCTAACAAGATCTCTTGAATAGCCAGGTTGGGCACGTACTGTTCTGAGAAATCTCGATTGAGGAAGTTAGTTGGGATCTCGTACTTTCTTTGAGCAAGATAAGCGAGCATGGAATCCCACAAGGAGCGCGAACTTGCAATTGACGAAATATGCTCCTGCGCAGCTGGCGGAAGATGGCTCGACATCTTTGAATCTCTTCGACCTAGTACGGCCTCAATTTCGCGAAATTGCACCGATTGAAAGCCAGATGAAGATTCCAAGAAGTGTCTAAAAGAATTAAATTGCAAAGGAGTCATGGTCTCGAGAATATCTACTTGGGCGACACAAACTTTCAGAATCGTACGGACTCTTCCCAAGGTTGCAATGCTGCCGAAGGTATCTCCTGTCTCAAGCAACTTTTGCAAATGAGATAGCTCATGAAGAATCTGTTTAAACCAAAGTTCATACGTTTGATGGATGATGACGAACAACATTTCATCGTGCTCAGGTCCATCTGATTCTAATCGTTGCAAATTGAGCAGTTCGTCAACAGCAAGATAGGAGCTATAGGTCATTGCTGATTCAAATTCGCTCACGTTACTTTCACATCCGTTCTAGAAATTTCCTCGTACTTACGACTCGCCGTCAAATCCCGAAGTCGAGACAAACCATCCCAAACTTCGACATAACTTGTAGGTAAAGGTGAAATTGCAATTCTGATCGAGTTAGGCTCACGATAGTCTGGAATGACATTGGCGAATTGACGCAGCGCGATGGCAATGCGCTTTGCTTCCGGGTGAACCAACGAAATATGTCCACCACGTTCCTTTGCTACGCGGGATGTATTGAGCGAAAATCCTAAATCCGCAAGCCAGGCGTCGTAAAGCGCAATCATCATTTCTGTACCTCTGGCACATTTCTCCTCAATAGCATCAATTCCTGCTTCTTCAATCATTTCGAAGGCAGCATTGACGCAACGCAATCCAACTATCGAAGGGCTAGCAATTTGGAAGCCACGCATGCCATCGTTCTTATTAAAGTACTCCCCCATGGCAAATTGATCACGTTGGGCAAACCATCCTTGTATCGGCACTTTCAACTCGTTTTGCAGGTGATGGGAAATATAGAGCCATGCGGGTGAACCCGGGCCTGAGTTGCCGTATTTGTAAGTGCAGCCAACAACAAGATCAGCTCCATTGGAATCTAAATCAAGATTTAAGGCGCCAACCGCGTGGCTCGCATCCCAAATAGAAAGCGCTCCGTAACTTCGCGCTAAATCCGTTAGGGCTTTAATATCGTTTCTTGCCCCAGATCGGTATTGAATAACCTCAAAGGAAATGAAAGCTACCTCTTCTGAGAGGTATGGTTCCAACAATTCCGGAGTTATCCTTTCGAAATCCGCCGCCCCTTCAGATTGGTTATCAATTTCAATCAGCTTTAAATTGTGAAGTTTGGCCAACCCTTGCAAGATATAACGATCGGTTGGGAAATTGCCCTTGTCGGTAATAATTGTCTTGCGACCTGGGCGCGCTGCTAAGGCTGCGCCAACCAATTGGTAGAAATTGACCGACGTCGTGTCACACGCCAAGACTTGTCCTGGAGCAGCACCGAGAGCCGCCCTACCAATTAAGTCTCCCGTTACTTCGGCTTCATCAATCCAATCCGCCCAACCGTTCACCAGTTTGGCACCCCACTCGCTGGTGAGATATTCATTAACAACCGAAATGGTTCGTTTGGGAAGTCGACCCAGCGAGTTGCCGTCTAAGTAACATAAATCTGGATTGTCGGAAAAGAATAATCCTTTGTATTTAGCCAAGGGATCTTGGGAATCTAACTTCAAGGCGTACTCACGATCTGTCACATCCATTGGACTACCTTAGTGGGGCAATACTTGGCGCTCGAGTCAAAAGGGAATTAGCTCTTGAAAAGTGGATTGTAAATAACTCCGAAAACATCACCTGTTGGGCTCTGCAGATCCGCCAAGATAATTCCTCCCCCAACATCCATTGGACTCATTAAAACGGTTGCCCCGTCTGCAGTTAATGAATCGACTGCAGCCTGAACATCTTCAACGCCAAGGTAAGTGATTGGACCCTTTAAGGTTTCAGAGAAACTATTCAGACCAAGTTCATAGCCACCAACGTCGAAGCCCACATAGCCACCGTCATCAAAGTAAGGGTTTTTGCCCAGAACGTTCTTCCACCAATTCTTCGACTCCTGAAGGTTGGGCGCCGGATAAATCAATGATCTCAAGCCTAAGAATTTGATACTCATTGTTCAACTTTTCAAGAAGTTTTCGAGCGAGTCAAAATAGCTTTCGATCCCTTGAGTCATAAGTGCCACTTGGGAGGCCGGCGCTTCGCCGAATTGGCTAAATCTTGCCCACGATTTTCCATCGCGACTTTCAAAATCAATAGCAATTTCATGAGCTGGAGTGTTGAAGTCCATTAGTTCAAAATCATCCTTAGATTCCGTGTAATGCATTGAGTGTTCTAGGCGATGATTTTCTTCAACAACGGAGTACTTTCCGTAAAAATAGGAAATTGATTCACGCTGCGGTGCTTGAACCGCGCAACTCCAAAGTCCGCCAACGTGCAATTCGGAGCGAGTGGTACCTGGAACCGAACTCATACCAACCGGGTAATACCAGGCTTCAAGGGCACTTGCATCGGTCCACGCATGCCAAAGTTCGGAGATGGTTGCGTCAAATTCTCGTTCTACTGAATAAAGATGTGGCAGCGTCATTCCAGAATCTTACATTCTTGTTGGAGAGATCCGCTTCCTACGCATCAGTACCCACCGAATTGCCCACAAAGCTTTAGGTGGTTCAGCCAATTTTTATAGGTTTTTGTCGGCCCAAATACAAACTGCATCGTAATGGTACTTACCGAGACCTTTGGCGATTTCTTCGTAGTGGTCTCTGTAGGGCGATGGAAGAATATAACTCATCGCCAACGACTTATAAGCCTCTTTACTAGGAGTCCAAAACTGAAGAATGAATTCGTAATGTCGTCTAACGAGTGCTTGAACACTCTCATCTCCAGCAGTAATTCCCTCCAACATTTTGGCGGCGAACTCTTCGGTTAATTCTCCAAAGACTTGGGTGAATTTTTGCTCTTGTTCTTTTGAATAGTTATTCTGGAATTGCTCTGAGTGGATGCCAATTCTCATGTACTCACTCTAATTCTTGCCTGAGTTTTTGTCGTTATGCCCGTCTTTTTGTCCACCCACATCCAATCGATCTCCTGCTACGACCGCAAGATTTTTTCCATGGGCAATCCCTTGGCAAGTTCATCAACTAGCTTGTCGAGATAGCGAATTTTAAGCATCAAGGGGTCCTCGATTTCTTGAATCTTCACCCCGCAAATAGTTCCCGTGATAAGTGAGGCGTTCTTATTCACCTTGGCTGCGGCAAAGAATTCTCGGAGGGAACTCTGACTCTTGATCTGTTTATTGAGAGAAGCTTCGGTGAAGCCGGTGAGCCACTTGATAACTTCACGCAGTTCTTCTACAGAACGTCCTTTTCTCTCAACCTTATTGACGTAAGCCGGGTAGACGTTTGAGAAGGGAATCTCATAGAGCTTGTTCACAAGAAAAGTATAAATCAAGCGACGCGCCTTCAGTTGGATAATGTATCCAAATGTTCTATCCAGGTTGTAGGGATTAATAGGGTGTGGAAGTATGAATTCATGTCTCATCAAGAGGCATAGTTTGCGAGTTCACGTTTGAGTATTGACAAGGCCATTCACCGCCAGGCTTTTGCACTTGGCGTGATCTCAGTTGCGATCGGAATTTTTGTGGGGGAATTAACCTCCAACCTCCATTCTGCCTGGAAATCACCGGTTGACTCACTCGGAAATTGGATCATAAGCGTTATTCCACATTCGATTGAAAGACTTGCAATCACTCTCTTCCGAACGCACGATAAGGGCTTCCTCGTTGCCACCATTTTGTTAGTTGCCCTTCTCCTTGGTGGATTAGCTGGCGATCTACTGCTTCGTGGTAAAAGAAAATTCGGCTACACAATCGTTGGACTAGAAACCATTTTCGGTGCCTTAACTGTTCTAGCCCGCCCCCATGCAGGCCTCACTGCCATTGTTCCTTCGCTCGCAAGCGGATTGGCGATCGCGCTGGTTTTATTCGTAGTTCTTGGGAGAGTGAAACCTCAACAAATAGAGGTTAATGCGCCAGTACAACTTAAATCACGACGACAAGTACTCAAGTATGCCGGTGGGGCTAGCGTTCTTGGTGGGCTGATGCTTGTCACGGGACAGAGTGTAAAAACCCATGGTCTTAATGTAATTAAACGACTCGCAATTAAATTACCGGCGGCAACTCATCCCCTCCCACCTCTCCCCGCCGATCCGGCGACATCAATCGCAGGTCTGTCCACGCTCATCACTCCGAATAATCAGTTCTATCAAATTGACACCGCGATCAACGCGCCGATCATTGATGTTGATTCCTGGACTCTCTCGATTAATGGAATGGTGAAGAATCCGATCACCTTAAATTATTCGGATTTGCTGAAACGACCACTTTTTGAACTCGATGACACTATGTCGTGTGTATCCAACCCAGTTGGTGGCAATTTAGTTGGCAATGCGCGATGGCTCGGATGTCGGCTCGATGATCTGATCCGCGAAGCTAGTCCCTTGTCTTCGGCTGATCAAATATTGAGTTCATCTGGAGATGGATTCGGCGCGGGATTCCCTCTTAATTTGCTGGATGGACGAGATGCCATGATTGCCGTTGGAATGAATGGCCAACCGCTTCCGATTAGACACGGTTTTCCCGCGCGGGTGATAGTTCCTGGCTTATATGGATATGTATCGGCAACTAAATGGGTGACAAATATTGAATTGACCCGTTTTGATATTAAACAAGGATTTTGGATTTCACGTGGCTGGTCACAACTGGGTCCAATCAAAATGGAGTCTCGAATTGATTATCCAACCGATGGCGCCACCGTACCCGCAGGAAAATTCAGATTCGCTGGAGTTGCGTGGGCGCCGCTTTCTGGCATTGCATCGGTCCAGTTAGGTATCGATGGAGTTTGGAAAGATGCAACACTCGGGCCATCGCTCTCTGGAACGACTTGGCGACAGTGGTGGTTTGATTGGGACACATCGCACGGCAACCATCAGATTGAGGTTCGTGCCGTCAACAAGGGTGGTGAAGTTCAAACCCAAGCGATTGCGGATGTATCTCCTAACGGTGCTTCCGGTTGGCACACAATCCATATATCGAGTAAATAAATAAGGTTAATAAGAGTCACTTCGATTTATCACAAAAAGTTTGTTAAATGAATCGCCCAAGGCCATATAAATGGTGAATATTCAACCTTCCCTCATTTGAAAGTTCGGGGTTGGATTTCATAGCCAACTTTTTCTGCAAACATCCCTGTTCGTTATTGCGTTCCACGGTTCTCATCTCCTATTCAAATTTTTACTAAGTTAAAGTCACCACTAATTGTGGAGATCTTGATTCCCACTACCTTGCCAGTATCTGCAGACTCGCTCGAAAATTCGTTAAGGGAAATCTCGGAATTTAATTCTCCACTAATCGAATTTCCATCAACTTCAACCGCTAAGTCCGGGGCAACATGGGCCTTAATGTTTCCGCTTATGCTCTTTAACTTATAATCGCAACCCGAAAAAATATAAGCAGCAATATCACCTGAAATGGTTTTAATAGCGCAACTTTCACTTGGATTTTTAGTTATAGCAACATCAGCCGAGATAGCACTAATCTCTACATTGGTTAGTGCCTGGTTGATTTCGATATCTCCCGAAACGGTCTTGATCTTTACGTTTGGACCTGCGCGATATTTGCTAGACACTTTCGGTTAGGCAACGTTAATGGTTGCTTGGTTAGTGGTGCAAATAGTTAAG
>CAIYQS010000192.1 GCA_903928395.1 uncultured Actinomycetes bacterium
AAATGAAATGGGGGACATCGGAGTTCCACGCAAGCGCTTTAAGGCGCCGTTGTCGCGTTCGATTGGAATATTTATGGCGAGTTGTTGGAATCCACTATTCACTAATCCAGACGCAATCATTCCTGCGACAAAATATTGACTAAATGTGACACCGGGAGCGATGGTGTTCTTAAAAACGCTGCCAAAGATAAATAGAAGTAGAACGGGAAAGAAGAGCGTGAAGATAACGGATTCGCGCTGCCGAAGGAATTGCTTGATTTCAATGTTCCCACGGAGCATGCCTAAGCGGAGTGTCTTCATGATTGACCTTCAATCATGGTCAAGTAGATGTCTTCAAGGGATGGACGAGTTACGGTCAATTCTGGAATATCGCCACCGAATCGAGCCGCAATTTCGATGACATCGAGAGTGGGATTTTCTGAAATCTTCTTTTGCGTTACGCCGTTCTCATGCCAACTAATAGTGGCCTTGGCTAAGTGGCGGCCACCTAAGGTCGCGGGAGTCGCAATTTCGATAATCTTTCCGGCGCTGATGACTGCCACGCGATCGGCAAGCGCTTCGGCTTCATCGAGATAGTGAGTAGTGAGTAGGATCGTTGTTCCCTCTGCCTTAAGTGCTCGAATTAATTCCCAAAATGCCCGTCGCGCTTCTGGGTCGAAGCCCGTCGTGGGTTCATCAAGAAAGAGAATTTCCGGTGAACCTATGATTCCAAGTGCAACATCTAGGCGTCGGCGCTGCCCGCCGGAGAGCGTACGGATTCGGGCGCCACGTTTATCTGTTAAACCCACAAGGTCGATCACCGAATCTGGATCTTTCGGTGAGGTGTAATAGTGCGAGAAGTGATGAACGGTCTCAGAAACTGTCAACTCTGCTGCATCACTCGTGGATTGCAGCACAATTCCAATTTGGTTGCGCCATTCTGCGCCATGAATCCCAAGGGCTCCTGGGTCTGCGCCCAGCACGGTCACGGTGCCACCATCGCGCTTACGGAATCCTTCCAAGATTTCAACGGTGGTTGTCTTTCCAGCCCCGTTTGGCCCCAAGATCGCGAAGATTTCACCGCGCATAATTGTCAAGGAAATCCCAACGACCGCCTCCTGATCTCCGTAGTTTTTACGTAAGTCCACTACTTCGATTGCGGCGTTCATGGACAGATCTTGCCTTATGTCACCGCATGGACGCTAGTTTTGAGGCGAAGTTTGGCTGAGAATGCGAAACAATAGGACTATGAGTCCTCGTCGAAACCACCCTAAAGGACGACGAACTCGAAATTCGCAATCCGAAGACGGTGAAGTGGGCACTTCGTTTCAAACTGTAGAAGAGCACCACGAGGGAATTTATACGGTCCGCAAAATAACGGGATCGAGTTCATCCAAGCCTTACCGCTGCCCTGGATGCGATCAATTAATCCCCACAGCAACTCCACATATTGTTGCTTGGATTGATGATGATTTAGATAGCCGCCGCCACTGGCATACAGCTTGTTGGGGCAAAAAAGATCAACGCAAACCCCGCACGGAGCGGTCTCGAAACGCTCCCCGCTACTAACGATTTAATATTCTGATGAGTCGCTTGATGAATTGATCGACTCCGGCGGTTCTTTTAAAAGTTGCGAAGTTCAATGGGTTATTGAACCGAGTTGCCACGATGGATTTTGCATACGCAAATTCTCGTAGTCCTTCTTGCCCATGAATTCTGCCATATCCACTCTGTTTCACTCCGCCATAAGGCAGGGTCGGGGTGGCAGTAAAAGAAAGTACGGAATTTACCGAAACCATTCCGCAGTGGAGATGACTAGCAATTGCCTTGCCATTTCGCTTTGACCAGACCGAAGCACCTAGTCCGTATTTTGATGCGTTTGCAAGATTGATTGCTTCCCCCATTGAAGAAACTGCACGAATCGTCAGCGTGGGTCCAAAAGTTTCTTCTGCAACTGCCAAGCTTTCTTCGGGCACGTCAACCATGATTGTTGGAAGTACAAACGGAGGCTGAACTGACTCCGCACTTCCAACAACAAATTTCCCCCCGAGTCGTACTGCATCTTTGATATGCGCATCTATGACCGATAATTGTTTGGGCATGGTAGCGGCGCCATAATCATGTCCGACAATCAACTCTTTGGCGAGATCCGCAATTATTTCTGTAAACCGAGTTGCGATTTCTTCGTGCACATATACTCGTTCTATTCCGACACACGTTTGACCGGCGTTAGCCATAGCGCCCCACAACACAGCTTCTGCAGCGCGAGCTAAATCGCAATCTCGATCAATAATTGCGGGATCGGTGCCGCCACACTCCATCAGCACTGGCGTTAGATTTTCGGCGCATGTCGCAGCGATCTTTTTGCCTGTTGCACTTGAACCCGTGAAGGCAATTTTGTTCACTGCGCTTTTAGTTAATGCAGCGCCGGTTTCAGGTCCACCGGTAGCAACAAAGAAAATGTTCGCCTGCGGTGCAACGATGTTAAATGATTCGCCCAGCCAGTGACCAACACCTGGCGTGTATTCACTTGGTTTAAAGACCACAGCGTTACCTGCCGCTAGCGCATAAGCAATAGATCCCATAGGAGTAAATACTGGATAATTCCACGGTCCAATCACTCCGATTACACCCAATGGGTGATATTCGACGTGAGTAGACATATTTGCCATAAATAAACCAGGTGCGCGATGTGATTTCCGAAGGTAACGATGTGCATGCCTGGCTGCCCAAGCTAGGTGATCAATTCCAACTGCAACTTCCAGCGCGGCATCACTGATGGGTTTTCCGGTTTCTAATGAAACGAGCCCTGCTAATTCGTCAATGTGTTCAGCTAGGTAGTGCGCCCAAGCCTTAAGAATGGTCTTCCTCCCTTTATATCCAATCGCACGCCATTGGTGGGAAGCGGCGCCTGCTCGAGCGACAAGTTCGTGAACCGTCGCCTCGGAGGTATTTGGGTATCTCCCAATTTCCACGCCAGTTGCTGGGGAGTGGCTGATGAGCTCGGTGGGTTGATTCATACCCTAAGAGTAAACTCCCGCCGTGACCGAAATAATTAGGCCCAGTACGGTTCTGCCTGCAAATCGACGCCCAATCCAAATCACCACGGCGGACGGACTCAATCTGGTTGGCGAGGTGGCCACTCCTTTGGGTGAAATTAGTGGTTCACTCTTGTGCCTGCACCCCAATCCGGCTGGTGGCGGAATGATGGATAGCCACATCTACAAGAAGGCGGCCAATCGGCTACCCGCGATGGCCGGCATCCAGGTCATCCGATTTAATACTCGTGGGACCACCAGCGAGGCAGGAACTTCAGAAGGAACTTTTGACCAAGGCGAAGCCGAGGAAGCCGATGTTCACGCCGCCATCAATTACTGCTTCGACACCCTCAAAGTGAGTTCACTTTGGGTAGTTGGATGGTCGTTTGGGACCGATCTTGCTTTGCGCTATGCCAAGGATTCTCGACTCACGGGGTTAATACTGCTGAGTCCTCCCATGCAACGAACCAAAGACTCCGATCTCCAATTCTGGCAGAACGATTCTCGTCCAGTTATTGCTTACATACCGGAACATGATGAGTACTTAAATCCAGAACAGGCAAAGGAGAGATTTAAGATTTTTCCCAGACTTACGCTGATCCCAATAGCCGGTGCAAAGCATCTCTGGGTTGGCGAACGATACGTCCACCTAGTTCTAAGCGAGATAACAAAGCAGATTGCCCCGAACAAACTGCCTCTCCCAACTGAAATTTAAAATTATTAAATTTAGGAAAGGTCTGCTTTCGGAAATACGACTTCATCAATAATTAACAACACCGCAGCGGCGATAGGTACCGCGAGGATTCCGCCAACTATTCCTAACAGACTTACTCCAATAAGCGCAGCAATAATGGTCACAACCCCAGGGATAGAGAGCGACTTGCGCATAATGCGGGGCATGATGATGTAATTTTCAATTTGAATATATACAAGATAGATAACTAAGCAGACGATCGCATCGGTTGGTGATTTGCTTAGCGCAATTAAAGTTACTGAGGTGATTCCAAGTAGGTGCCCAATGAGCGGAATCGCGCCGCAAACAAAAACCAATAGCGCAATTGCCGATGGATAAGGCAATCCGACAGAGAGCGCGAGTATCAAGCCAAATATGGATGCGATAAATGCTACTGTCGCTTGACCGCTTACAAATCCACCAATCCGCAAGATGATTGCATCTGTGATTTTTGAAACACGTTCGCGCCGAGATGCTGGAACAAAACGGTAGGCAACTCCAGTAACAGTGGGTAGGGTAGCTAAGAAATAAAGTGTTAAGACCAGGACAGTGAGAGCCGCAACCGCTCCTGAGACAAACGCCCGGCCGACACCGATCACTCCTCCGAATGCATTGACCACATATTGGCCGTTATGAATCGCAGTAGAGAACTTGAGTTGAAGTGAATCGATAATTCCGTAATGTTTATTAAGCGAATTAATATATGAATTTGATTTTAAGTGCTGAAGTATCGACGGGGCGTTCTTAAATAGGTGATTGACCTGAGTAACCGCAGGCGGGATGACTACGGCGGCAAAAACTCCGACGAAAATTAGTACGGTTGTGACTACTGCCAAGACCGCCTGGGGTCTCTTGAGCCCTTTGCGGCGAAAGAACTCGACCGATGGGTTGAGCCCAGCGGCGAGGAAGAGCGAAATGACGATCAAGACAAAGACCTGGCTTGCGCTCGCTAATGCTCGAAGCACAGTTATCGCTATTACGGCGCCGGTAGCCGCCAGAAAGCCGAAATAGAAGGGGTGAGCGCGATCAACTGGAACTCCCGGGATACCCATGGATTCCGGCTCAGGAGCCTGTGAGGTATCACTCCCCATACCAGGGAAGTGAAGTCTGGGTTTCTTGAGCGCCATGGTTTGATAATACGAGAAGATAGGGGTGTGAGCGAGCTTCGAATTACGGGTTTGAGTGAGGACATGCTTGCCATTTCGGCGCTGCCGTGGCGAAAAGCGCTCGAGGATTGGCCGGAAGACCCAGGCTTGACCAGCATGCGCGGAATTTCCAGACACATTGTTCGACTGATCCGGACCGGCCCAGGGGATCGAGAAGTATTCGCCGTTAAAGAGACCGTTGAAGAATTTGCTAACCGTGAGTACTCCCTTCTGCGCGAACTCAATAATCGAAGCGCTCCCTGTGTCGAACCAGTTGCGATCGTCGAACAACGCTTGGATAACTTAGCCAACCCGCTGCCCGTTGCTATCGTCACGCGATACCTTCCATTTTCGCTTCCGTACCGCGTCATTATGAGTGGGGAAGTCACTCCGCACGACATCAATAACATGGCCAACGCCTTGGCCCTGTTGCTCGTACGTCTGCACCTTTTAGGGTTTTGGTGGGGAGACTGCTCCCTCTCGAACACCCTTTTCCGACAAGACGCTAATGAGTATGTGGCCTACCTAGTTGATGCCGAAACCGGTGAATTCCAACCCGGCTTGAGTAACGGTCAGCGCGAACATGATCTCGATATTGCACAATTCAACGTGGCAGCAGAGTTAGAAGATTTGGCGAGCGCAGGTTTGCTACACCCGGGAATGGATCCAATTCGGGCTGCCGATCGTGTCATCTCTAGGTATCGCCGGTTGTGGTCGATGCTCAAGGAACCTCAAGTGCTCGATCCCTCTGACCGGCACGCAGTTGAAAAAGCAATGCGCGCGGTACAGGATCTTGGTTTTGCCGTCGAAGAAGTTGAAGTCACTCTTGATGGCGAAAAGGGAGCACTTAAGTTTTCACCAAAGTTGGTGGCTGCCGGTTATCACCAGCACCGGTTATTTGAACTTATGGGAATTCACGCCGAAGAACTCCAAGCTAAACGGCTGCTTGCTTCATTTGATAGATTCCGCGGCCGCGAGAAGAAGCCGCTTCCGCCGATTGAAGATAGCGCGCGTCGTTGGTTGGTTGAGACTTATCACCGTGTCATCGATATGGTTCCCGACGAATTGCGAGGACGAGTAGAACCGGCACAAATGTTCCACGAAATTTTGGAGCACCGTTGGTATCTTGGCGAAAAAGCTGGGAAAGATTTGGGTATTACTTATGCCACGGAGGATTACATTCGATCCATCCTGCCTTTTAGAAACCCACCCAAACAAGAGGAAGCGGTAGTAGTTGATGACTTCTCTGCCTAGAAATTTTGGATCTGCCTTCGATCTCAGTTCCCTTAAGAATCCCGTCACTCCGCAGGAGTTAGCGGGGGTTCCTATTACTAAAGAGAACTTGATGGGTGATGTATTGCCTGCCTCGCATGCCCAGGTTGTCGTGTTGATTTGTTGGTCGTCGCGTTCCACACAATCACAGGCAGTTATGACAGCCCTGGGACAACTGCACGCAACAGATTCTGCGAAGCCAGAAGGGGCGGGATGGTTACTCGGTAACGTCAATGTGGATACCGAACCCGAAGTTGCCCAGGCCCTTCAAGTAAAGAGCGTTCCGTTGGCACTTGCCATTGTTCAGGAGCAGGTAGTACCGCTTTTTGAAACTGTACCCACGGTTCCGCAACTCCGAATGGTGATCGACAAGGTTTTATCACTCGCGGCGGAACGGGGAGTCGGAGCTCCAGTTAGTCCTTCCACCAGTGACGTTGAAGAGAAATTGGAGCCTGAGGAAATTAAGGCGTTGGAAGCGCTAGATAAAGGTGATTTCGCGGAAGCGAAGACCGTTTATCGGGAGTGGCTCAATAGATCGCCAAATAATTCGTTGGCACTTTTAGGTTTAGCACAGGTGGAACTTTTGATACGAATTGCAGGAGTCGACAGCGATGATGTCATTGCGCGAGCTAATTTGGATCCGGTCGATCTAGCGCTCACCAAACTCGCCGCTGATTGCGAAATTGCACAGGGAAATTTTGAAGCATCCTTCGCCCGTCTAATCACTGCGGTGAAAAGGGCGAGCGTTGAGGATCGCAAAGATTTACGTGAACATCTTGTAGCGTTGTTCGCGTTGGTGGATCCCGCTGACCCAATCCTCATTCGAGCGAGACAACAGTTAGCGAGCGCCCTCTTTTGACCTTGATCGTCTCGGCACGTGAACGTCGAAATCTAAGTCTGCTTTTCTTTTATTTTGGTGTTGCCGCCTTATGTCTGGCAACCAGAACGCCGGAAATCAAGCACAATCTTAACGTCGACAACGGCACATTTGGCGTCCTTATAAGTTTAGGTGTAATTGGCCCGGTAATTGCCTACATGTTTATTGGACAACTTGTGCATCGTGTTGGCGTAGGGCCAGTGGTAGTAGTTACCAGTTCGCTTATGTATGGATCAATTGCTGTCGTTCCTCACGTTCACAGTCCGTGGGTATACGTGTTAGCTAACATCGTTCTGGCCGCGGGATTTAATTCCTACAACATAGCTATTCATGATCAAGCACTAAAACGGCAGTTGTTAAGCGGTGAAAAATCTATTCCCCGATTACATGGAGCATGGAGTTTTGGAACCCTAGTAACCACTCTCCTTGCTATTGCCATTACTTCGCACGTTTCTTTGGCGTGGCACATTGATCTTTTGATGGCTATTTTGTGGCTTGGGACAATGGCCGCGATTTTTAGGATGCGACCGTTTCTCATTAAAGGTTCAACTGAACATGCTGGTGATGAAGCGGTAAAAGTAAAAGACATATGGGCAATGCTCACCACGGATAGATATATTGCCTTTGCCTATGTTTGCGCTTCAATGATCGAGTTCTCTACCAATGATTGGGTTACCCTGTCCTCGCACCAAGAAATCAAAGCGAGTGCGACACTTAGCATCGTTCCCTATCTGACCTTCATGATCGGAATGATTATTGGTCGGCGAGGGATCCATAAATTGTTGCTCATTAAGCCCGAAACGTACTGGATTCGAATCTCGGCTCGGATAGGTGGCGGTGGGTTCATTATTTTCTTGCTCCTGGCCAAGGCTTTGGCTGGTCATAGTTTCGGAGCCGCCTTTACCTGCGAAATTTTGGGCTTCTTTATCGGTGGCTTGGGGGGATCTTTCTTCGCGGGCGTGCTCACCCAAATTGCGAGTCAGCGCTCTCACTTCCCTGGAGGAGTTGTTGTGGCGCAACTTGGACTTGCCCTTGCCATATTGAGCTTTTTAGTAAAACTCGTTATTTCTTGGGTCGCTCAAACAACGTCGATCACTTTTGGACTGATGATTCCAGGAGCCCTGATGGTTTCGCTCTCGTTGTTTAAGAAACTAGGAACGAGCAAAGCGAAGGTATAAACCTTCCTTCGCTTAAATGATCAACCCGATCCTTCGGTGTTTCCTGCGTCAGCCGCGGTGACATCCTCAATCCGATACTTTTCAATGGCTTCCTTAACAACTTTTGCTTTGATTTCGCCCTGTTTAGCTAATCGAGAGAGCGTCGCCACCACGATTGATTCGGCATCCACTTTGAAATGACGACGTAGTGCGCCACGTGTATCTGATAAACCAAAACCATCGGTCCCCAATGAGTAAAAGTCTTGCGGAACCCATGGTGCAATTTGATCTTGTACGGCGCGCATGAAGTCGCTAACAGCAATCACGGGTGCATCAAATATCTTTAACTTCTTCGTCACATAGGCGGTCTGCTGGTCTTGCGGATTGAGCAAATTGTGGCGATCAGTTATCAGGCCATCGCGCCGCAGTTCGCTCCACGATGTAACAGACCAAACATCTGCACCGATACCGAAATCTTCTAGTAGTAATCGCTGGGCCTTGAGCGCCCAATTGAGAGCGACTCCAGAGGCCATGATGTTGACTTCGTTCTTGCCCTTCTTGCCCGATGGCGAGTAAAGGTACATACCTTTGAGCAGACCATCGACATCAAGATTTGCGGGCTCTGCAGGCTGCATATACGGCTCGTTGTATACCGTGAGGTAGTAGTAGATATTTTCACTGTTTTCACCGTACATACGACGCAGACCGTCTTTAACGATATGACCTACTTCGTAGCCGAACGCTGGGTCATATGCCACAACAGCTGGGTTGGTTGATGCCAGGAGCGGGGAATGCCCATCTTCGTGCTGTAGCCCTTCGCCGTTGAGCGTCGTTCGACCAGCGGTAGCTCCCACCACAAAACCGCGACAGAGTTGATCCGCTGCGGCCCAAAATGCATCTCCAGTGCGCTGAAAACCAAACATCGAGTAAAAAATGTAAATCGGAATCATTGGTTCGTCGTGAGTGGAGTAGGACGAGCCAACTGCGGTAAATGAAGCTGTCGATCCTGCTTCATTGATGCCTTCGTGCAAGATCACTCCTGCGGTTGATTCTTTGTAAGAGAGCATAAGTTCGCGATCAACCGATGTGTATGTCTGGCCAAGAGGTGAGTAGATCTTGAGGGTAGGGAAGAGGCTATCCATTCCAAAGGTTCGTGCCTCATCCGGAATGATTGGTACAAAACGTTTGCCAATTTCTGGATCTTTCACTAGATCCTTTAACAACCGAACAAAAGCCATCGTTGTTGCAACTTCTTGTTGACCTGACCCGCGTTTTACCGAGTCATACGTGGAATCAGCAGGTTGCGGTAGCGGGCGAGAAATCTTGCGTCGTGATGGGACAGAACCACCAAGTTCGCGGCGGCGATCCATCATGTACTTGTATTCAGGGGATTCAACACCAGGATGGTAGTAAGCCGGAAGTTTGGCGTCGATAACGGAGTCAGGAAGCGGAATCTGAAGCGTGTCACGGAATTGAATGAGATCGTCGTGAGTCATCTTCTTCAT
>CAIYQS010000193.1 GCA_903928395.1 uncultured Actinomycetes bacterium
AATATTTCTCGGGCAGTATCAATGTCAGTTGCGCTGCGGGCAGCGGCGGCAGTGTGGTCAGATATACTACTGACGGCAGTGCTCCCACGGCTGCTTCTCCGGTGTGGAGCAATCAGGCTTTCAGCGCCACTACCAATTTAAAAAGTATCAGTTGTGATGCTGCCAATAATTGCTATACGGCTGTAATAACGGCTGCGACCTATACCCTGGATAATGCCGGACCTACCGGATCTATTGTGAACAGCAGCGGCAATCCCATCAATACTCCTTTGCCGGTCTTAAACCTTACTATAGCCGATAGCGGTGTGGGAACCGCAGGAGCACGGATGCAGTTCAGCTGTGACGGCAGTAACTGGAGCCCTCTGGAATCTTTTGCCACACCTAAAAATACCTTTAATCTTAAACCGGCCGTAACGACCTATGGTTGCGGTACTGTAGACGGCAGCAGAACTGTCTATGTGAGATTTGTTGATAGTCTGGGGAATGTTGGATCAGCTTATAATACCGGCGCCTTTACCATGGATACTTCCGGCTCCACCTGGGACAACAATGGCTGGTCTTACCGCAAAAAGATCAGTATCCAGGCAGCCAAAGTGGTAGCGGTGGATCAAACCAACTTTAACGTCTATGTGAATCTGGCTGATCTGGGAAGTGACTTCTTATGGTAAATGCGTCTAAAAGTGCTTGGGTAGGGTGTTCATGTGTTCCGTCACCAGCATTTACAACATGAGAGTTGATCCATCCGGATTCAGCCAATCGTTGCGCGGCTCCAGATGCGCCGTGACGGATGATGATGAGTTCAGCTCCCATGGCCTCAAGAGTTTGCGCCGTATCTTTGAGGGATTCGCCCTTACTTACGCTAGAACCTTTAGCTGAAAAGTTGATTACATCTGCGGACAAGCGTTTTGCAGCTGCTTCAAAACTCAGGCGAGTTCGCGTTGAATCTTCAAAAAATAAATTGACAACTGTGCGACCTCGAAGCGTAGGCAATTTCTTTATTGCGCCATCAGTAATTCTGGAAAGTTCCCGAGCGGTATCGAGAATTTCGAAGGCTTCGGCTCTGCTGAGGTCTTTGATCGACAATAGATTTCTGGTGTGCATCAGTTGCCCACCTCAACTTGATCTATTCCATCAATTTCCTGTAATTGAACTCTTACATTCTCTCGAGCGTTTGTCGGGATGTTCTTTCCCACGTAATCAGCGCGAATCGGCAACTCCCGATGCCCTCTATCAATAAGAACAGCAAGTTGCACCGTCTTGGGTCGACCTAGAATTCCAATCGCATCTAAAGCAGCTCTAATTGTCCTGCCAGAGAAGAGAACGTCATCGACCAGAATCAAATTCTTCCCTTCCAGCCCACCAATCGGAATCTGGGTTGGGACAAGAGGTCTTGGAGGGCGCAAGCGAAGATCATCGCGGTACATCGTGATATCAAGAACTCCCACAGGAACTGGAGAATCGATAGAAGTTAGAAAGTCACCAATTCTTTGTGCGAGGGTAACTCCACGAGTCGGAATTCCTAAGAGGACGACTGATTCAAGTCCATGATTGCGCTCGATGATTTCGTGAGCAATGCGTTTTAAGGAGCGACTAATCTCGCTCTGTTCCAAGACGACACTCATAAGTTCTCCTTTGCCGCCTCACAGGACGTCAGTTAAAGGAAGTGCGAGATACCCCGCACCCGAAGGATAGCAGTCCCGCTAGGTGAGTGAGATTACCGACTTGAGAACAATTACGCGTCCAAGGATTCCATTGATGTATCCCGCTGATTCCTTCGTGGAGAGTTCTTGGGCGATTTCTACCGCTTCTGAGACCGCGACCTTGTCATCGACTGATTGACTCCACAAAATTTCGAAGAGGGCGATCCGAAGTAGGTTTCGGTCAATCGTAGGCATACGGTCCATGTCCCAGCCTTCGGCATAGGTGTGGATCTACTCGTCGATCTTAATTCGATGTTCGGCTACACCTTGGATCAAGATTCGGACGTAGTCTCCCTGAGAGAGATCGTCTACGGCTCGATCATTGAGCAGATCAACCGCAACCACCCCTCGCATATCCGCCTCGAAAAGCAGATCTAGCGCCCTTTTCCGTGCTTTTCGTCTAGCGCTCACGCATCTACTCCTAATTTAGGAATTGGCTCGCCCGAGATAGGCACCTGTGCGAGTATCTACCAGCACTTTTTCATCTTGCTTAATGAAAAGTGGAACTTGAATCTGAATTCCGGTTTCGACTGTCGCAGGCTTAGTGCCTCCCGAAGAACGATCCCCTTGCAATCCTGGCTCTGTGTACGTAATAACCAACTCGACTGAAGCTGGAAGCTCAATGTATAACGGGTTTCCCTCATGGACGGCAACGACGGCCTCGGCATTTTCGAGCATGAAGTTCGCAGCATCACCCACAACTTCTGGGCTGATGGAAATCTGGTCATAATTTTGGGTGTCCATAAAGATATATCCCTCACCATCGCGATACAGGAATTGCATATCCCGTTTTTCAAGTTGGGCGATATCAACTTTGACACCGGCGTTGAAGGTACGTTCGACGACCTTTCCGCCAGGGACCAGTTTTAACTTGGTTCGCACGAAAGCAGGACCCTTGCCGGGCTTAACATGCTGGAATTCGACGACGGTCCAAAGTTTGCCCTCAATATCCAGGGTCATGCCGTTTTTAAGGTCATTTGTAGTAGCCATTGGGGCAGAATACCTGAAGGTTAGATCAACTCTTTCATTGCGATTAACGCTAAGCGATAGGAATCGGGGCCAAATCCGCCAATAGTGCCGTGCGCCACACCTGAAATGACCGAGGTATGTCGAAACTCCTCACGAGCCAGTGGGTTGCTCAAATGAACCTCAATTAACGGAGCTTTAAGCATCGCGGCAGCATCTCGGATCGCATACGAGTAGTGAGTAAATGCCGCCGGATTAAAAATCACCGGAGACTTTGCATCGGCTGCCTCATGAAGCCAATTGATGAGTTCGACTTCAGAATCGCTCTGCTGAACATCGACCTCGAGACCAAGTGCTGCAGCCTCTTTCTTAATGAATTCGGAGAGTTGAGCAAAATTCATAGTTCCGTATATTGCAGAATCTCGGAGGTCCAAACGACCAAGATTTGGGCCATTTAAAACCAGAATTTTCGGAGTTTGGCTCATCGCATAATCTTCTCATAAGTCTGTTCTAAGAGTTCAGGGCTCGCCGTTTCGATCCAATCGGGCTTTCCTAACTCTCTTAGACCAACAAATCTAATTCGTCCGTCCCTGCTCTTTTTATCTCCTGTCATTAACCCAAAAATATTAGACCATTCAAATTCCCCGGGACTTACGAGTGTTGGAAGATTGAATTTCGCCAAAAGGGTGAGGATTCGATCGGTCTGCCTAAATTCGAGGGTGGATTCACTGAGCAATGCGGCATAGTGCAAGCCAATAGCAACCGCTTCTCCATGGCGCAAAGAAAAATTGGATTGCTTTTCAAGGGCGTGACCTAGCGTGTGTCCAAAATTGAGAATCTCTCGGAGGTGACCTTCTTTAAAATCTCTTGATACGACGTCCGCTTTGACTGCAATACTTTTGGTCACCAATTCAGAAGTGAGCGTCCGAGCTCCAGCAACATTTGCTACTCGATCCAATAAATCCAGAATCGAAAGATCGCTAATGCAACCCGTTTTGATTACTTCCGCTAACCCAGCTGAAAAATCGCGATCGCTCAGCGTCGTAAGCCATGATGTGTCAGCACACACAGTGCGTGGTGAGTAAAACGATCCAACTAGATTTTTTCCTGCGGGGGTATTAATTCCAGTTTTACCGCCAACTGAGGCATCCACCATCCCCGCTAAAGTTGTCGGAATTGCATACCACGCGATGCCCCGCAACCAAGTCGCTGCAACAAATCCCCCAAGATCCGTCGTTGCACCACCTCCAATTGCGACGATCGCATCTGTCCTGCCAAATTCTTGCTCACCTAAAACGTTCCACAATTGTTGCGCGACAAGAAAATCTTTCTGAGCCTCGCCATCCGGAGTCACAAAAAGAAAACGATCAGCAGAACTACACATCTGCTCTAAATCTGCGACTTCTGCAATGAAAGCGGGGGCTACAAAAATGATCTTCTTGTGATCCACACCTAAAGAATTAACGAATTCTCGCCAGTTAACATCAATCAGAACTTTGTAATTAATTTCGGCACTGACATACACGCTATTCATGAGCGCTCCCAATGAGTTGCGCAATCTCGTGAGCGACCTCTTGTGGCTTCTTGTTGTCAGTCGACTTCACAATCGTGGCTAAAGAGCGATAAATGGGCTCTCGGCTACTTGTGATCTTTAACCACTGTTTCTCTGGATCTGAGGCAACGAGCGGACGATCCCCCTTATTGCCGATTCGAGATAAGGCATAGCGAAGACCAATGGTGAGGTAGATAACGGTGCCTTCACTCGCTTTTATTGCTGCTTGAACGTCGGGATCAAGAACGGCTCCCCCGCCTAATGAAAGCACCTGAATATTTGACGCTAGCGCCGCAAGGACAACTTCGCGCTCAAGTTTTCTAAATCCACTCTCCCCAAGTTCGGCGAAGATAGCGGCGATAGATCGTCCAGAAATCGACGTAACGCTAGCGTCCGTGTCTTCGTACGTGAGTCCCAGTTCTCGAGCAAGGGCCTTGCCCACCGAACTTTTACCCGATCCTGGTGGTCCGATAAAAATCACGCGGCTCATCTATTTTATTTCGAGGGCATCGAGGTAATTGAGATAGTTGCGTCTGGTTTCCGAAACGGAGTCTCCACCAAATTTTTCGATGACGGCATCCGCTAAAACTAGTGCGCACATCGCCTCTGCAACTATTCCTGCGGCTGGCACCGCGCATACGTCAGATCTTTGGTTGATCGCCTTTGCCGGCTCTCCTGTTACCACATCAATCGTATCTAGCGCCCTTGGGACAGTTGATATGGGTTTCATTGCAGCTCTGACGCGCAGAATCTCTCCATTGGACATACCACCTTCAGTGCCACCTGCTCTATCGGTTCGGCGAACAATCTTGCCGGAGCTGTCACGTTCGATCTCGTCGTGAGCAACCGAACCTCGACGCCGTGCAGTTGTGAAACCGTCACCAATTTCTACGCCCTTGATTGCCTGAATACCCATCATTGCCCCAGCAAGACGTGAATCCAATCGACGATCCCAGTGGACGTGTGAACCTAAACCCGGTGGCAAATCAAATGCTAGAACTTCGATGACTCCGCCTAACGTGTCTCCAGCTGCATGCGCTGATTCGATTTCGGCAATCATGGCAGCACTTGCTACCGGATCAAAGGATCGGACTGGATCGCCGTCGACTTGTTCACGATCGGCATAAGTAGGAAGTTGATGACCCTCTTCGCTCCCGGCTGCACCAATCGAGAGCACGTGGCTCATAATACGAACGCCGACACTTTGCTCAAGGAATGCTCGTGCTACTGCTCCTAATGCAACTCGCGCCGCGGTTTCGCGAGCACTCGCTCTTTCTAAAATCGGGCGAGCATCATCAAACGCGTATTTTTGCATTCCGACAAGGTCAGCATGTCCTGGCCGCGGTCGAGTCAAAGGTGCGTTGCGGGCCAACGCTGAAAGTTCGTCCAAAGGAACTGGATCTGCCGACATCACTTTCTCCCATTTCGGCCACTCGGAGTTGGCAACTTGGATAGAAATCGGTCCGCCTTGACTTTCTCCATGACGGACCCCACCCAAAATTGTCACTAGATCTGCTTCGAAATTTTGGCGAGCACCTCTACCGAAACCCAATCTTCGGCGACGAAGATCAGCATCGATCATTTCTGTGGTTATGTGCACATGGGAAGGTAACCCTTCCAAGATTGCAGAAAGCACCGGACCGTGCGACTCTCCCGCGGTAAGCCATCTCAACATATGCGTATTGTGTCAGATACATAAGACTCGCTGTCGCGCTTTCCCTTTGAAGTCCATTACCCGCTCTAGAGTCCTGTCATCACCATAAGGACTCCGATTATGAGCGGCGGCGCAAAAGGAATCGAGCTCTTTCGCGTGGCAACAGCCCAAATCAACCCCAAGATGGCTGCATATGTGAGGGCCTCCAATATTCGTTGCAGTTGATCAAGCATTAATCCACTCAGCGCAAGCAGCTTAATATCCCCCATACCAATCGAATAGGAACTCAAGAAATAGAAGAGAACTCCAATAACAAAAAGTGAGCATCCGAATTCGTATATCGACAGTTGCTGGCTCAATTTGAGTCTGAATTGAGTGTCGACAATGAGAACCCAGAACAGCAATAGTGATTTGTTTGGGATTCGACGGTATTTGATATCAGATACCACCATCCAGGGTGCCGCAAGAATGAGTGGAATATACGAAGTCACCTTTGGAATCTAGCGGACTCGTGGAAACTGGGTCCTGGGGTATCCACAGTTCGGGCTATAGGTGCCTGCGTCCCTCAGTTTGCAGCTGGACTCTCATTTGAGCAAAGTCGAACTTCGTGCCGCTAAATAATGCGATCTGATCTAGCGCTTGTTCCACCAGTAAATCCATCCCATCAATGATGTGACTTCCCAGCGATTGCGCCCTAGAAAGCAGAGCGGTTGGAAATGGACGATACAAGACCTCGCATAACGTCGGTATTCGATGGCTCAAGTTAGTAGCAATCAAATCAGTGACACCACTAGGAACTGTTGAAACAACTAAGTCATACTCCAACAAGGGGTGATCCATTCCAAAAAATTGTAACGTGGTACTGCTAGCAATTGAAGAAAGTAACTCAGATCGGCTTTGAGTCCGTAGCAGAAAATCGACAGAATCTGCTTTCCCATCCAAGGCAGAGAGTGCCGCCCTTGCCGTTCCTCCACCGCCAATGATAGCTACCCGTTTCTTTTCGACATTTTCGAAGAGTCGAACAAGCGCGGACCTATCGGTTGAACTAGCCCAAAATGTGCCCTCTTGTTTAACAAGGGTATTTGCCG
>CAIYQS010000194.1 GCA_903928395.1 uncultured Actinomycetes bacterium
ACCGACCCCCTTACACCCGACCCCCAAGAATTGACCACTAACTTTCCGTCATTTTGTAGGAAGCCGGTATCAACTATCCCGAGAGATTGCGAGGCCTCCTCCAACAAAATTGACGCTACACCGATCAAATTTGTCCCTGGCCTACTCAAATCCTCAAGAGGAACGGATGCTTCGCAGGCACGAAATTTCGTGAATGACTCCCCGTGGGAAGAACTATGAAACGCGAGGTCATGGCCCAATGCAATCGGGTGCTCAACATCAACTTTCCATATCTGAATTCGAACGTTCGCCATACCTTGGGCTGCCGACGACCAAGCATGTTTGCCCAATTGCTCCAAACCAGAAAGTATGCAGTTTGCCAGACCTTCATCTGAAACCAGCCGAGTTGCCTCATTTGCCGGAACTGAAGAGATGTCTTGTCTATTCAATGCTAATCGAGCCGCGTAGCAACCTGAACCATCGGAGTGTAATTCCATCGCACACCACTGTTGATTTCCCGATTCAGGTGAATCGTAATCTGAAGCATATATGCGACGATGTCTGATTCTTACTTGACTAAAAGTGAGTCCATACCAAGGCACTGATGCAGACCTTCCGGTCAATAATTCTCTATATACCTCAAATGCTGACCGATCCATTTTAGTATAACCAGGAAAATCTGGGACGAGGGACATGACCAGCCACGTGTGCCCAGTGTCCAAATTCTCGAGAAATTCACGTTCTCTTTCCAGGGACAAGTTAATGCGGGATTGGACTAACAATAACCGATCTCGGTAAGCAATCGCTACTTCATTCTCGAGCAAATTGTGGGTTAGACGCCCATGGCGTTGAGGGTAAAGCAAACTTTCATTAACATCGACGGCATGTGGAGAAATCACACTTCGATCTATAACAAGTAAAACGATTCCTTGAGATTCAAGGCCGGGTTTCTCAATGACAAAACTGTTGAACAATAAATGGGGTTGAACACGAGTTGCCACAACTTGATGGTATCTACGCACTTGCGCTTCTACTAGTGAAACTGGACTTAATCCACTCGCACATCCCTGTTCATCCTCCTGAACCCCGATAATAATCACACCGCCTGAGGAATTGGCAAAGGAAGTAACATCTTTTGCCAATTCTTTCTTGTCTCTTTCTTCTTGCCCATAGTGTTGCGACTTGAATTCCAGATCCTGAGTTTCCTGAATCCGATCATCAACAAGTTGGCTTAGGTCAGCCCAAGAAATCTCTCCGAGTTGCTTACCAATGATCTCCTCTAACCGGGTTCGCCGCGGAGTAGTCATTTATCCACCTCTTCTACGCTCTAGTGCAGGCAAAATTTCCTGTGAGATTCCTCCCTTTTTAGCGACAGCTAAACCAGACGCTTAAGAGGGAACGGGGGTTCTCCACCGGTCACAGGATAACTAGTACGGCCGACAGCGTTAATGGAATTTTGAACTCCAAATTAGGTGGAATTTACCTTTTTCGTACCATTCCCGTACCACTAGGACTAGCAATCAGTGGCAACTATTGGCTATCCTGAGGAAAGTAGATCCGTTGATTCAGTCCAAAACTACGCGTAAATGCTGGTGGCGGGTGAAGGATTTGAACCTTCGAAGGCAGAGCCG
>CAIYQS010000195.1 GCA_903928395.1 uncultured Actinomycetes bacterium
CTCGGTCCTATGGATCAGGTGAACAGGTAAAGAAAGGGACCAGAGTTAGTTTTTGACAAGCTTTTTGCCCTCCTTAACGATAGAAAGGCTCCACTTCGCACCTTTATCCTTGCTGTCTGCTTGCCACTGTGCAGTATACGGAACAATAGAAGGGATAGGCCCAAGATTTCCGGCTTTATCCAGCTTAATGGATGAGGTCACCGGTATACCAAGGTCCGTGAGTGCTTGCTTCCAACTGTTGACGGGGTACTCCATTTGAATCGCCATGCCGGTAAATTCGGTGCCTGTATAGCTGATATTGAGAGTTTGTTTCGAAGCTGGAATCGGGTAAGAACACGAAGTCAGAACAATCACCTCGGCCTTGCCGGTTGCAAAAGAGAGCCTCTTCTTCTCGCTGCTAGTCACAGGCGCTCCTAAAACGGCGTCAATCTCCGTGCGTGATTTGCCAATCAGGGATGCAAGTGATGGCGGCCCGGGCTTTTGGCAGCCCAGTGCGGAGATAATCGTCAGCCCCAATAGCATGCTGTTGAGGTGCGTCCGGTTGAATTTGGCGTGTTGGGTCAGTAGCATATTCATAGTGTTATCCTTCCACGTCATTAGCCGTTCTGTATTGTAGAGGCTGAATTCAGCGTGGGTAGGTGTGCGCAACATAATTAGCGTTGCGCCGATTCCTACCTATGGTAAACAAAGCATTGGCATAATGTGTGCTGACGCATCGCAATCACTTTTGCCGATGGAAAACGACATCGGCTGCGTCAACGGGATTGAGCTGTTTCGCGTCCTTCGAAATGATAAAGTTGCGAGCTTGTGCTCCCTGTCCGGGACGGTTCAGCGTCAACTTCAATCCCTTTAGTGTCCAATTGCCAGCATCATATTTGGGGTCGAAGTCGGACGGATCATCCGGGTTCTTTTGTATCCAGGTGTGATTTGCCTTGACTGCTAATACCACGGTACCCTTTCCCCCTCCAAGGCGGTCGGTTTTCCATACGCCAACGACACTAATCGCTGGGCTCTTACCGTCCGCCTTCTGTGCTGCCGCCATATGGATAACCGCGAGAACCATTAGTAAAATGATTACAAGCATCCAATTGTGATTACGATTTACAGGTGAAGTGCGCATAACTCTCATTGTGTCTCCTTCCATTCATTCATTCAGCTTAATTCACTGGCCCGTACCATTTATCGTTTAGCGAGAGTTCCGTGCGATGAATGAAGTGGATATTCGTGGTATTGCTGTCCCTATTGGGGCCAAGGCTGAAGATCCATTTTGCTGGCAGTGCCTTGAGGCCTTTCACTTCCGTATATCCACCGCTTTCACGAGTGATGGCTCCTACAGGAGATATACCAAATATTGAAAGCGCTTTTTGCCATGTCCCCGGGCTGCTGCTGAGCTCAAGCACAACGTCAACGACCTTGACACCGCCCAGGTTTGGGCCATACACAAGTTGGACTGACTTGTAAGGCGAACGCTTATAGACCTGGACGAACTGTTCGCCTGCACCCTTTGTTTCGATTGGCTTGCCCAATCGCCTGGCAACTGTTGCGGCGGGCTTGCCAAGAACTCTGAGCGGCCAGGACGCACTGTTTCCACTTTGAGCATTGGCTCTGCCGATCGTGATAATGATGGCAAGGATCAGGATCCCGATGCTTCGCATAACTTAAACCTCCCAACTCTGCTAGTCTGTGAAATCCAGGTGTTTTGGCGGAAATGGGACGCTTAATGCGCGTACCCACGCACTCGGATTGAGTGCCAAAGTGAACAAAAACTGTGTGTCTTCAACCAATTGTTGCATTAACATCGTGACCAGATCGTGACGAAAATAGGAATTTTTACATTAATCGTTATTATTTATTGAACTTGTGGGTATACCGGAGAGGTGGAGATCTGCAATATAAACTTACTTGGAGTACCGACGGCGTCAGCTGGCGAGAGACAG
>CAIYQS010000196.1 GCA_903928395.1 uncultured Actinomycetes bacterium
ATAAAGCTCGGCGGGTACCGCGATTTGTTCCAGAATTCCACCACGCATAACGCCGACTCGATCGGCGATGCCAAGTGCTTCTTCTTGATCGTGTGTGACGAACAAAGTGGTAGTTCCCACTTCTAATTGAATCCTTCGAATTTCATCCCGAAGTTGGGTGCGAACTTTGGCATCAAGAGCTGAAAGCGGTTCGTCAAGCAGAAGAACTTGAGGGGAGATAGCAAGTGCTCGGGCCAGTGCCACCCGTTGTTGTTGCCCTCCAGAAAGTTGGTGTGGATAGTGTTTTGCATGGGTAGATAAACCAACAAGTTCTAACAATTCTTTCCCACGAGCCGAACGCTTATCGGAACTTGTTTTATGCGCCTTGAGAGTCAGGCCATATTCGACATTTGCGAGAGCGGACATATGTGGAAAAAGGCTATAAGCCTGAAACACCATCCCCATATTTCTACGGTTAGGAGCTAGAAAGGTGACATCTTTTTCGTCGACAAAAATTTGGCCGTGATCTAGATTCTGCAACCCAGCAAGCGCCCGAAGCGCCGTAGTTTTTCCGCATCCAGAAGGGCCTAATAACGCAACAAGTTCACCAGGACCTATTTCGATGGTCAATCCATCTAGCGCCTTTACCGAACCAAATGACTTTTCTAGGCCGATTAACTTAACTGCGGCGGATGAGCCTCGGACATTTGTGCTCACGGATTGGTCCTTTCGATCATGAGTGTTCGGCCTCTAGAACTTCATTCTTTTGGTTAACCGTGGTTGGGATAACTACTAATAGCAGGAAGACAAAGATGAGAGATGCAAGGGATATTGCAACCGCGACAAATCCATCGGTCTGTCCGATTAAGTTGATTTCGACTTGCATCGTTGAAAAATTCAATATTGAAGAAATCGTGTACTCACCCAAAACCAACGCAATCGCAATGACTGCGCCCGACATTACGCCGGCTCGAATCGTTGGAAAAACAACGCCAAAGAGCATGCGGTAGGTGGAGGCACCTAATGTCCTGGAGGCTTCTGCAAGGGTGTGGATATCAACAGAGTTGAGTGCTGCCGAGAGAGATCGATAGGTATATGGCAGAACTAGCATCGAGTAGACGGCAGCCAGCATTAACGGGGATTCGGTTACGTGGATGCTTATCCAACGGTAGATACTCGCGACACCAACGACCAATACAATCCCAGGGATCGCTAGCGGAATCAGACATATTAATTCGATCGGTCGACGCAATTTCGGTAACTTTAAATGAACCCAGACCACTGTTGGAACAATTAGGAAGAACACAAGTGCAACGACAATAATCGCAAGCTCTAACGAAACTACCACCGCAGAAATGAGATCAGGTTGCTGGAAAATTGCCCTCCACGAAGAAAGCCCTCGCTTGCCGGAGAGTGATTTTGTCGAAAAGTCGAGCATCGCCGCAATGGGGAGTAAAAGATAAAGCGCGACAAAGAAAATGATTGCACGTCGCCAGGTCTTCGTCCCTAAACTCTGATTCGCGGTACTCATTGTTCCCACTTACTTACTCGACGACGCAATAATGTGTAAAGCGCCATGACGATGACAACCACAACAACCATGGCTAAGGAAAGACTCTTAGCGAGCGCTGGATTATTTGCCCCAGTCTCACTTGATAAAGCGCCGCTAATTTCGAGCGGAGTAATAATCGAACCTTGGCTAACGAGGGAAGCGGCAGTTGCGTAAGCAGAAAAAGAGTTTGCAAATAAAAGTAAAAATGCGCCTAAGAAGGATGGAGTGAGAACTGGGATACCGATTCGACGCCAGTATTCGAAAGTGCCACCGCCGAGGCCATCGGATGCCTCCCGCCACTGTGGCTTTAGATTGTCTACTGTCGGTAGGAATACCAAAAACATGAGTGGAATCTGGAAAAAACTATAAACAATGCAAAGTCCGGTGATTCCATAAAGCCAGGTTGGGTGAGCAAAAAAGGAATGTGACCAGTGCTTGATAAAGAAAGAAGTTACTAAGCCGTTAAAGCCAAAAGTTGCGAGATAAGCGAAGGTCAACATAACGCCACCAAATTGTGCAAGCACACCTGAAGCAGAGAGACAGATGCGGCGAAGCGCGCCTCCAGATTTTCCAGTCGATACCGCCCAGGCGAAGAGCGCGCCTACAACCGAACCTGCGATCGCTGTAATTGCTGAGATTTGAATCGAGTGTTCGAATGCCGCACGGTGTGATGCACTAGAAAGCACAGATTTTAGAGTTGAGAGATCAAACTTTCCGGCCGCGTTTTGAAACGCCCCAGAAACCACACTGAATGTGGGCCACAATAAAAATATTGATACCAAAATCATGAATGGCAATACACCTACGTAAGCAGAATATTTACGCCACGCACGAAGGCCGGCCCCGCGAAGTGCGGAGCCGGCTCCCGTATCTTGAATCACATCAGTCATTTACGACCATTGATTCGAGTTACCTTGTCCCTACTGCGGCAGCCCAATTGGCTGCTAGGTAATCACTTGCAGCTTTTGTCTGATTAGGAGTAGCAATTACTGCAGCTCCTTTGACAGCTGGAAGTGCAGCGAGTGCCTGCTTATTGATGGTTCCGGTCTTGACCATGTAATCGGTCAATACTGGACGTGAACCACCAATGAGCCAATCATTCTGGCCGACTGGTGAGTAGACATATTCCATCCATAGTCGAGCACATGCTGGGTGTGGTGCGTATAGATCCACTGCTTGGTTGTAATAAGCACCAACTAGGGCACCTGCTGGGAAGAAGACATTCCACTTCTTACCGGCGGCTGCGAAGGCCTTAACAGTTGCAGCTTGGTTGTAATCCCAGTCGAAGACGACCGGAGTTTGTCCTGATGCAATAGTTGCAGGATCTGGATCTACGTTGATGAAGTTGCCAGCAGCTGCCAGCTTTTTGAACCAGGCAACACCTGGAGAGATGTCATCAAGAGAACCACCGTTTGCGAGTGATGCCATGAAGACGCCGTTTTCTCCCGCAGAAGCCTTGGTTGGATCTCCATTTAGCGCAACCTTGCCAGCAAATTGTGAACCTAAGAGGTCATTCAAGCTGGTGATTGTTCCAAGAGATGCATCGTAACCAACGGACATGATTCCGCCGTAATCTTTAGTAAAGAGTCCATTAGCTGCCTTGAAGGAAGCAGGAATGTTAGCCCACTCAAGTACTTTGTACGGTGCAAGGATTTCAGTATTTGCATAGAGAACTGCTTGACCTAGATCAAATACATCCGGAGCACGCTTTGTTCCCTTGAGCTGGTTAGCTGCATTAATTTCATCCTGGCTTGAACCATTTGGATTGGCTTCATTAATCTTAACTTTGTACTTTGCCTTGAAGCCACTAATGATGGCTCCATAGTTTGCCCAATCGTGTGGATCGGCGATGATGTTGAGTGCGCCTTCCTTCTTACAAGCTGCAGTGAGGCCGGCTATGCCCCCAAAATCTGCTGCCGATGCATTTACTGCACCTTGTGCGGAAGTTACGGTAAAAGCGGAACCGGTAACTCCCAACGCAAGCACGAGTGATGCAACCGAACCTGTCAGTTTATTTAACCTCACTACTTTGCCTCCTATTGTCGATGTGCATTCATTTTCTACTTCTTCTAACTGGGATCCGATTGCAACTGCGAATCGCTCCAGATCAAGTTAGAACACTAAGACGCTCCGTGCGCCTTCACCCCTGCGCAACTTGTCGAACGCCTCATTAACGTGATTTAAATCTATGCGATCAGAGATCAGTTCGTCTAGCAAAAGTTGGCCAGAAAGATAACTATTTATAACGAAAGGTACGTCCCGTTGCAGGTTGGCTGAACCGAAATAACACCCTTTAATTGATTGCTCGTTAACGAATGGCCCGGCATCCAGCGTGATTGTGGCGCCGTTCTTCATTAGTCCAACAAGGGTGAGTGAGCCATCTACATCAACAGATTTCCAGGCTTGGGCTACGGTCTCTTCGCGCCCGAGGGCCTCAAAGGCGTAATCCACCCCACCTGCTATCTCTTCTATGGCTTCGACAGGATCCACGAGAGTGGCATTAACAAGATCGGTTGCGCCGAATTTGGCGGCTAGATCCAACTTTGCTGCGCTGACATCAACTGCGATTATTCGGGTTGCCCCAGCAAGCCGCGCTCCTTGCAAAATATTTAACCCCACCCCGCCGCACCCAAAAACCGCAACCCTGGACCCCGCTTGAACTTTGGCAGTATTTAGGGCGGCGCCAACCCCAGTAATAACAGCGCAACTAATCAAAGCGGCTCGGTCAAGCGGCATATCGTTGGGGATGACTACGGTTCCCGACTCTGGAACGACTGCGTACTCTGCGAAAGAGGCTACGCATAAGAATTGGTTTAAGCGCTCGCCTTCATCTGATAGTCGGCTGGTCCCATCAAATAATCCACCCACTGCCATAGCGTTTCCCGCGGTTGAACAATAATTTGGGCGTCCGCTACGGCAGTAATCGCAGTGACCGCAATTGGGGACAATGGACATAATTACATGATCGCCGATTTTCACTCGGCTAACCCCAGAACCTACCTCTACCACCACACCAGAGGCTTCGTGCCCGATGACGGCAGGAAAAGGCACCAACTTTCGTTTACCGTCGATAGCATTTAAGTCGCTGGCGCACAATCCGGTTGCAGCTACCTTGACCAAAACTTCGCCGGCGTTAGGGGGTGCAATGTCGACCTCACGCACTTCTAGTCGCGCACCAACGCCACTTAAAACCGCGGCCTTCATCTTCATAAATAAATACCCCTTTATTTAGTCGTCAGCCTAATGACGGATTAAATGAACTTAAAGGGATTGGACGCAAATTCTGGGTTAATTTCTAGCGACAAGTTATTAAGAAAGGTCGATCCACGTTGTCTTGAGTTGGCTGTAGGCGGAGAGCGCGTGAAGAGACTTGTCACGCCCAGACCCAGATGATTTAAAACCACCAAACGGCGTGATTACATCCAAAGCATCGAAAGTGTTGATCCACACAGTACCTGCACGAAGTTGCTTTGCGATTCGATGAGCCTTGCCAACGTTGTTTGTCCAGACAGAAGCGGCTAATCCATATTCTGTGCCATTTGCTAACTCGATTGCATGCGCTTCATCACGAGCATCAATAGCCACGAGGACCGGGCCAAAAATTTCATCTTGCGAAAGCCTTGAATTATGTTTTACATTGTCTATTAGCGTCGGCATCATGAAGAGATCATCGCCATACGTTTTTTTACCACCAAACACTATTTGTTCTCCATCGACCCCGATGAGATCAAGATAAGAATTGACCCTGTCGCGCTGTGGCTTCGATACTAATGGTCCCATCTGTGTAGTGGGGTCTAGGGGATTTCCAACTTTAAAGTTTTCAAGGAATTTTTCTATCTTCGAAAATAGCTCTGCTTTGATTTCTTTTTCGACGATTAATCGTGAACCTGCATTACACGTCTGTCCTGAGTTGTAATAAATTCCCCAGGCTATTGATTGCGCGGCAGCGTCAAGATCAACGCAATCCTTAAGGACAATTTGCGGACTTTTTCCACCAAGTTCAAGAGATACCTGTTTTAAATTGGATTCGGCGGCATATTGCATCATCTTGCGACCGGTCGGTCCGCTACCAGTGAACGCTAATTTTGCAACACCCATGTGTCGCGCCAAAGCTTGACCCGCTTCCGCTCCTAATCCAGGCACTACATTTAACACGCCGGGTGGTAACCCAGCCTCAATACCCAGGCGTGCAATTAATAAAATGGAGAGAGATGAATTTTCGGCGGGTTTAACGACAATGCTGTTTCCCATGGCAAGAGCGGGGCCAATTTTCCAAGAGGAGATGATCATTGGGTAGTTCCAAGGAACTATTGCTCCAACCACTCCCAGCGGCTCGCGGGTAACCAGCGCAATAGCGCTCTTGGGAGTTGGGGCGATTTCATCATACGTTTTATCTATTGTTTCGCCGTACCACTGGATCACCCGAGCGAGGCTCGCGCTATCAACCGACATGGAATCACTAATTGGTTTGCCAACATCGAGAGTTTCAAGGAGTGCTAGTTCTTCTTGGTGATCCCTGATTAAATCAGCCCACTTCAACATCACAGATTTCTTGACTCGAGGTGATGCATCCCGCCAGATTCCAGATTCAAATGCTTGAGAGGCTGAGGTCACTGCGCGGTTCACATCTTCAACGTCGCCCGCAGCTATCTGAGCGATGACTCGATTTTCTGCCGGGAAAATACTCTCAAAAGTTTTCCCTGAGGCGGCGGTCGTAAATTCGCCATTAATAAATATTTGCGAATGAGGGGAAATCGATTTGGAACGTTCTGTCCACGCTGCGAGATCTTGCATCTTCAACCCTTTCAATAATGGAGAAACAAAATCCTATCTTTTCTTGAAGCACATGATTAATATGAAGAAATGCTGGAATTAAATTCGATAGGCCTATGGCAGCAGGCAACGGTGATGCTTGATGCTGGTATCGCTGGGATATTGGGCTCGGCCATTGGCTGGGAGCGCGATCGCGCCGGAAAGTCCATTGGACCTCGAACCATGGCTCTTGTAGGTACTTCAGCGGCGAGTATTGTCGCGATCGGAGCCGTACTCGACCACAACGCTCACCTTGGCGATCCGACTCGGAGTATCCAAGCAATTATGACCGGCATTGGATTTCTAGGAGCTGGTTTAATTTTTCAAACGAAAAGATCTGGTACCCAAGGAGTAACGACGGCTGCCACCGTTTTTGCTACTGCCGCGATGGGTTGCTGCGTTGGGCTTGGTTTTCAGGCCGGCGGCGCGGGCTTGACCTTAATCATTTTGGTCATTTTGCGCTCAACTCAGTTCCTTGAAATAGCGGCAACAAAACACTCTGCCGAAGACCTGGAATAGTTCATTCAATATCTTTGTTTACCTCCGAACTGAGCGACTAGTCATCCACTAGATTCGCTGCCGAGCGTGGTGGAGGTTTACCCAATGAAACACGAACTGATTTCCGCAATCAAGCCAGATGGGACTTTGTACCCATTTGCGGTAAATGAGGCCAAACTCCAAGCCGAACTAGATCCCTTGTCGTACAAAGTGCTGCGTCAAGCCGGAACCGAGGCGGCATTTAGTGGAGAGTACACGGACACCGAAACAGAAGGTGTCTATTCCTGCAAAGTCTGCTCACAGGAACTTTTTCGCAGTGAGACCAAATTTCACTCTGGATGTGGTTGGCCATCCTTTTACGCCCCCAAAGAGAGTGACGCGGTCACCTTGATTGAAGACCATTCCTTTGGAATGCGTCGCGTGGAAGCCAGATGCGCAAATTGCGGTTCCCACCTAGGGCATGTTTTTAAAGGGGAGGGGTATGACGTGCCAACAGACGAGCGTTGGTGTATCAATTCAGTTTCACTCAAGTTAGAACCAAAGAAGTAAGTACGCGAGCAACCTCCAAATTACTCAGAGATCGGTGGATTAACTCATGACGGCAAAACTGAAAGTGATTGGCGCTTCTTGGTGTCCAGATTGCAAACGCGCCAAAACCTTTTTAGGTCAACATAGAATCGAGTTCGATTGGGTTGACATGGAATCTGACCCCTCTGCTCAAGCTGAAGTTGAGCGCATCAATGGTGGCAAAAGAATAATTCCAACGATCATCTTTCCTGATGGATCAATTCTTACCGAGCCATCAAACGATGAGTTAGCCGAAAAATTGCAGATCGTTCGGGAAGCATCGTTGGGTTCTTATGACGTT
This sequence comes from uncultured Actinomycetes bacterium, assembly GCA_903928395.1. Classification (GTDB taxonomy): domain Bacteria; phylum Actinomycetota; class Actinomycetes; order Nanopelagicales; family Nanopelagicaceae; genus PALSA-747. The sequence goes on from CAIYQS010000196.1 coordinate 7,710, forward strand.
GTGATCGCTGGCGGGGGACCTACAGCGCTGACGACAGCTATTTATGCAGCGCGAGAAAATTTGAAAGTTCTCATCATCGAAAAATCTGCCGTAGGCGGTCAAGCAGGTGTAACAGAGCGATTCGATAACTACCCGGGATTTCCAGACGGCATAGGTGGCGCAGAACTTGCCGGTCGCTTTGAACAACAAGCCCGGAAGTATGGTGTCGAAATATTGCAGGCGGTTGGAGTCGAATCTTTTAAAGAAATCGACAATGAAGAAGGCTATGCAGGGCTAGACATTGCGCTTTCTACCGGCGCAGTCGTTCAAGCTCGAGTTCTCCTCGTGGCGACCGGTTCAACGTATCGACGCACCGGCGCTGATGGCGAGGATGACTTGATAGGTGCGGGTATTCATTTCTGTGCGACGTGCGATGGGCCGTTTTATAAAGGTGCTAAAGAAGTTGTAGTGCTTGGTGGTGGCAACTCTGGACTGGAAGAGGGGTTGTTTTTAACCCAATTTGCCGACCATGTAACAGTTATCGAACGCGGCACTGAATTGCGCGGTTCAAAACTTCTGCAAGAGAAGGTTTACAACCATCCCAAGATGAGCGTGAAGCTCAATGAGGCAGTGAAGTCATTCGTCGCTAACGATAAGAGCCAACTTGAATCAGTTGAGTTAGAAAATCTCAACACAAAAGAAATTTCTTCTCACGACGCTTCGGGAGCATTTGTTTTCATTGGTTTAGATCCAAATACGCAATGGCTTACCGGCTCAGTTGAACTGGACGAGCGAAAATTCATCAAAACAGATCAGATGTTTAACACTTCGGCTCGCGGTGTCTTCGCGGCTGGAGATGTACGCGGTGGTTCCACCAAGCAATTGGCCTCGGCGGTCGGAGAAGGCGCTGCTGCAGCAATACAAATTCGCTACTTCTTGGATAAATTAGAAAAGTAAAATAGGTTACTTAGATATCGAATCTATCTAGCTCCATTACTTTTGACCAAGCAGCTGCGAAGTCCTGAACAAACTTCTCCTTTGCGTCATTACTGGCATAGACCTCTGCGAGCGCTCGCAAAACTGAGTTTGATCCAAAGATGAGATCAACCCGAGATGCCGTCCACTTGAGTTCTCCAGTTTTAGCATCTCGACCCTCAAAAGAATCTGAAGCGGTTGTCTTGGCGGTCCACGTAGTGCCGATATCTAAAACGTTTACAAAAAAATCATTGGTCAACGCTCCCGGAGAGTTTGTAAACACTCCGTTTTTAGAGTTGTCGCTATTTGCACCAAGTACGCGCAAGCCACCGACAAGCACCGTCATTTCAGGAGCGGTGAGTGTGAGGAGCGCGGCCTTATCGACCAGATGGAATTCAGCCGGATGGTGGTTGCCTTCCTTTATGAAATTGCGGAACCCATCGGCCAGTGGTTCTAGAACAGAAAACGAAGCGATATCAGTTTGTTCTTGGGTGGTGTCTGCACGACCGGGAGTGAAGCGAACTTCAACTGGGTAGCCAGCTTTTTTGGCTCCATCTTCGATAGCAGTTGATCCGGCGAGCACAATCAAATCCGCCAACGAAACTTTTTTATTGCTAGAGGCTGAATTGAAATCGGATTGGATGGCAGTGAGTGCTTCTAGGACGCTGTTCAATTCTTCCGGGTTGTTCACTACCCAATCGCGCTGTGGCTCGAGGCGAATTCGAGCGCCGTTTGCTCCGCCGCGTTTATCTGTTCCGCGGAAAGTTGAAGCCGATGCCCAGGCAGTCTTGACAAGTTGGCTCATACTCAAACCAGAACCCAGGATCTTCGTTTTCAGAAGTTCAATTTCCGTTGCCGTGATCACTTCGTGCGTAATTGCAGGAATTGGATCTTGCCAGATTAAGTGCTCCGAAGGTACGAGCGCTCCTAAATAGCGAGTAATCGGACCCATGTCGCGGTGCGTGAGCTTGAACCAGGCGCGCGAAAAAGCTTCGGCAAGTTGATCAGGATTTTCTAGGAAGTGGCGGGAAATTGCTTCATAAGCGGGGTCAAATCGTAAGGCTAGATCGCTCGTGAGCATCACAGGTGTATGACTCTTATTTGGGTCATGTGCATCTGGTACCGCGCCAGCTGCAGCTCCATCTTTAGGAATCCACTGCGTAGCTCCTGCAGGACTTTTGGTTTGAACCCACTCATACTTAAAGAGGGTTTCGAAATAGGTGTTATCCCACGTTGTGGGAGTTGGCGTCCAGGCACCTTCGAGACCACTTGAAATTGTGTCACCGCCATTGCCGGTGCCAAAAGAGTTCTTCCACCCGAATCCCATATTTTCAATTGGGGCGGCTTCCGGTTCTGGTCCAACAAATTTGCCGGGATCAGCTGCACTGAAATATTTGGGCATGAACCAGAGGTCGTGGCGGCGGCCCCTGGTCGAGTAAATTTGATTGGCGAACATATCGACTACAGCGATGGGTTTGTTCTGCCCTTTGCGATATCCGATAAAACGGTTGTGGCTCTAGCTCGCCGAAGTGATCGTCAGATTCGAATCGCGTCCATGCAAAAAAACGCGGATGTATATGAAATTTCAATTGACTCATTGACTCCTCACAAGGGCGAGAATTGGGCTAGGTACGCTCTAGGGGTCCTCTGGGTATTGGGAATTGATGCTGGAGTGGATTTATTGATCGACGGGCGTGTTCCACTTGGGGCGGGACTTTCATCTAGCGCTGCGCTTGAGTGTTCTATCGCGACCGCGGTTAATCATCTCTTTGATCTTAAGTTGTCCCTCGCCGAGTTAGCTCGTGTTTCCCAGAAAGCCGAAAATGTTTATGTGGGAGTTCCATGTGGGATCATGGATCAATCTGTTTCGTTGATGGCTAAAGCGGGTTCAGCGCTGTTACTAGATTGTCGAGATCTCACCTCGGAAAATATTCCATTTCTCATCGCGCCGCAGGGTTTAGAACTGTTGATCATCGATACCCAAGCGCACCACAAACTAGTCGATGGAGGGTATGCCGAACGTCGCGCCTCATGCGAAAAAGCAGTGGCGACATTGGGCATTACTTCGCTTCGCGATATATCGGTTGCCGACTATGCTGCTCGGCAATCCGAACTTGATCCGGTCACATACATTCGTGGTTTTCATGCTGTTACTGAGATGAGACGAGTTCTGGATGCGGTAGATGCGCTCAAGAACAATAATTTCATTCGACTTGGGGAGTTGCTTAATCAATCCCACAGATCGCTTCGGGACGATTACACCGTCTCTTGCCCGGAATTGAATTTAGCTGTTGATACGGCAATTGCCCAAGGTGCACTAGGAGCGCGAATGGTCGGCGGTGGATTTGGTGGGAGCGCTATCGCGCTCATGAAGACCGAGCAAGTTAAGCGATGTGAATCTGCTATCTCACGCGCTTTTTCAAGCGCTGGTTACAAATCTCCGCGCTTTTTTACTTCACTTCCCAGTGAAGGTGCACACGTTATAGCCAATTGAGAGTACGTTCTATCGCTTTGTTCCATTCCTTGAGTCCGGTCTTTGCGTCTTCGGATGAAATCTCAGGAGTCCAACGCTTACTTTCTTTCCATTGCGAAAGTAACTCTCCTTTGTTTTTCCACGTTCCAACTGCAAGACCCGCAGCATAGGCAGCACCTAGTGCGGTGGTTTCGGCCACCACTGGCCTCGATACATCGGTTTGCAAAATATCTGCCTGAATCTGCATGCAAAGGTGATTTTGCGTGATTCCTCCATCCACCCGCAAGACTTTAATCGAGACCCCAGTTTCTTCTTCCATGGCACGAATAACGTCGTGCGTTTGGTAACAAATGGCCTCTAGCGTTGCCCGTGCGATATGTGCCTTGGTAGCGGCTCTAGTGAGTCCAACGATCACTCCTCGCGCATCACCGCGCCAGTAAGGAGCAAATAATCCTGAAAATGCTGGAACGAAAAAGACGCCCCCGTTGGTGGAGACGCTTGCTGCAAGTGGTTCGATGTCAGCTGACTTTTGAATTATGCCTAATTGGTCCCGGAGCCATTGAACGGCAGAGCCGGTAACTGCAACAGAACCTTCCAGCGCATATTTTGCAGGTTCATCGCCTAGCTTAAATGCGAGAGTAGTGAGCAATCCTTTTTTGGAACGAATAATTTCACTTCCCGTGTTGATGAGCGCAAAGTTGCCCGTCCCGTATGTGGTCTTGGACTCACCTTTTTCGAAGCAGAGTTGACCTAGAAGTGCGGCATGTTGGTCACCAACGATGCCGGCGATGGGGATCCTGGCTCCAAAAACTCCGTCTGCTTTGGTGTAACCATAAATTTCTGACGAACTTTTTATGGTGGCTAGTGATTCACGAGGAACTCCAAAGGTGTGAAGTAGTTCGGTATCCCACTCCAACGTTTCTAAATCCATTAATAATGTACGAGATGCGTTTGAAACATCAGTGACATGAATATTCTCTTCGCTGAGGTTCCAGACTAACCACGAATCTATTGTTCCGAAGCGCAACTCCTGTTGATCCAAGGCGCTCTTCACCGTATCTGAGTTCGCAAGCATCCAACTCATTTTGCTAGCCGAGAAATATGGCGCTAGGGGTAGACCAGTCTTGTAGGTAATTTTTTGGCGAAGGGATGGCTCAAGATCATCAAGCATTGCTTGACTCCTCGTGTCTTGCCACACAATAGCGTTGTGAAGTGGAACCCCAGTCATGGCATTCCACGCAACCGTTGTCTCACGCTGATTTGTTATACCTATAGCCGCTAAATCGGCTCCGACGAGACCGGCGTCTGCAAGTGCTTTCTTGATCACGTGATCAGTGGCTCGCAGAATTTCTAGTGGATCATGTTCAACCCATCCAGGTTGGGGCAAAAACTGGGTGTGCTCTATCTGAGCGGCCGAGATGACGGTGCCGGTTTGATCGAAGATCATGAAGCGGGTACTAGTTGTACCTTGATCAATCGCGCCGAGGTATGACATACCCGTATTCTAAGCGAGTGGCCCTTAATAAGTCAGTCCTTAATCCAGAACAACGTAGCGCAGATATTGAGCTATTAAAAACAGAAGAATTCGACCTCTTGATTATTGGGGGAGGAGTGGTGGGATCCGGAATTGCATTGGATGCCGCCGCTCGCGGCCTATCGGTCGCACTCGTCGAGAGTGATGATTTTGCGGCCGGAACTTCTTCTAGGTCAAGCAAGTTAATTCATGGGGGTTTACGTTACCTCGAGCAATTTGATTTTAAGTTGGTTCGCGAGGCGCTCCATGAACGCGAAATGATGATAACTGAACAAGCTCCGCATTTAGTAAAGCCACTTTCATTTGTTTATCCCTTACACAAAAAATATCTTGATCGAATCTATGTTGGTGCTGGCTTGATGCTGTATGACTTATTGCGCGGAAAATTGCGGGCGGTTCCTTGGCACAAACACATTTCATTTGGCGAAATGCGCAATGAGGCGCGATCGCTTAATCCAGAAATTGTTACCGGCGGTTTGGTTTATTACGATGCACAAGTAGATGATGCGCGCCACACGATGATGGTTGCCCGCACAGCCAAAGATAATGGTGCTCATATAGTCACTGGGGCAACGGTTACCCAAATTACTCGAACTCCAGATCGCATCACTGGTGCGGTGGTTTCGGTGGATGGACACAGCATCAATGTAAAGTCGAAAGTTGTTGTAGCTGCTGCAGGTATTTGGAATGAAGAGCTGTATCAGCAATTTGGGATTAAGCCCGGATACAAAATTAAGATGAGCAAAGGTGTGCATATCATCCTTCCCAAGGAAGCAATTGATGCTCATACTGGAATCATCATTAAGACTTCGCTCTCGGTGCTCTTCATAATTCCTTGGGGCAATGAGTGGCTACTCGGGACTACTGATACGGATTACACGGGAGACCGCGAGTACCCGCTTTCAGATAATGCGGATGTTGACTACATTATTAACGAGGCGAATAAAGTTCTCCTGCCAAAGATCCGCCGAGATCAAATGATCAGTACCTATGCTGGACTTCGTCCACTAGTTTCACCGGCAAAAGACTCCTCAACGACAAAAATTTCGCGCGAGCACACCGTTGACCACCCAATTAAAGGTTTTGTAAGTATCGCGGGAGGTAAATACACGACGTATCGAATTATGGCGGCAGATGCCGTCGATGCAGCCGTAAAAGACTTGGAAGGGCAAGTTCCAAAGTCTTCCACAAAGGGAATCCCACTTTTAGGCGCAGCTGGTTACAAAAACTTGGTTAAACAGATCGCTTCACTGGCTCAGAGTTATTCCGTCTCCACGGTCTGCGTGGAGCGAATGCTCAATCGGTATGGCTCTTTAATAAGTGACATTTTCCAGATGATTTCCAAGGATTCTGCGCTCGCTGCAGAAGTCGTTCCTGGCTGCGGGTATATAAAGGCCGAAGTCCTCTATGCGGCATCGCATGAAGGAGCTAGAACTTTGGTTGATATTTTGGCACGCAGATTGCGACTTGCTATGGAAAGTTCTGATCACGGTTTAGGAGCCACCCAAGAATTAGCACAATTAGTCGCACCAATTTTGGGCTGGAGTGCGGATGACATTGCCCGCGAAGTTATTAATTACGAAAAGTACATCGCAACCGAGATGGCGGCAATTGCGTGACGATTATGTGGGTTCCGCCCACCAACGACGAAATCACTTCCCTGCTCCGAAAATCTAAGACTGTTGCGATTGTCGGAGCTTCGGATAATCCTGAACGACCAGTCTATGGAGTAAGCGAGTGGTTGCTCGATAACTCGCACTTTGAAATTTACTTTGTTAATCCGCGATTAGAAACGCTCTTTGGTCACAGGGTTTATCCATCTATAGCGGCAATCCCAGCCTGGATAGATATCGTCGATGTTTTCCGAAAAGTGACCGATATTCCAACGGTGCTGGATGAGGCAATAGCGGTAAAAGCCAAATCACTCTGGCTTCAACTGGGTTTGCAAGACGACGTGTCCGCAAATCGAGCCGTTAAGAATGGACTTCAGGTAGTCCAGAATCGCTGCCTAAAGGTGGACTACAACTTACTTATGCTCAAGCACTAGGGCTACAGAGTTGATGCACCAGCGCTGATCAGTTGGAACCTTGTACCCCTCACCTTCAAAGACATGACCAAGGTGTGATCCACAATTTGCGCACCGAACTTCGGTGCGGATTCGAGGTGCGAGTGAAGCGTCTTCGAGGAGAACTACGGCATCGTCGGCAACTGGCGCGTAAAAAGAAGGCCACCCACAACCAGAGTGAAATTTCGTTTCACTCCTAAAAAGTTCATATCCACATGCTTTGCATCTGTAACTTCCGACCTGATCCGAATCGTTATATTCCCCGGTAAATGGTCGCTCGGTGGCTGCATTTCGCAGCACGTCGTAAGAGAGAGGATCTAGGCGCTCTTTCAGTTTTGACTCGTCGAGTTTCGTCGGAAATTCTTGAGGATCTTGCTGCGTCATACCTAAAAGGCTACTAGGCAATTCTCGTAAGCGAGACGGTAACTTCGATTTTGCGACTGCGTCCACCGCTAAAAATGCCTTTGAGAGGTGATACGTCGTGGTAATCGCGACCACGAGCAACCAATATATGGTCTTCGGCCACCGGATTCCCATTTGTTGGATCGAAGGGCAACCAATGCCCAACCCAGGCTTCGACCCAGGAGTGGGACTCGCCGATAACCTGTTCGCCAATTTCTCCAGAGCCGTTGTAAAGATATCCGGAGACATAACGCGCTGGAATTCCGGCTTCTCGAAGTATCGAGAGGGAGGCATGCGTGAAATCCTGACAAACTCCTGCACGTTTCTCCCACGCTTCACTCGCTGGTGAATAAACATTAGTTGATCCAGGTAAGTAAGTAATCTGCTCTCTCATCGCTTTGTTAAGGAAATGGATAGCATCGAGCGGAGTGTCCTGTAATCGCAATTCGAACGGCGGTGTTATTGGATTTACGAGCTCTGTAAACGATAAGTACTCACGTAAGTCGTTTTTGAGTACATCAGATTGCAGGTCATCCCAGCTGGCATTTAGATTTCCGAGCGCAGGAATATTGGTTTCTACCAAACTCTGCGAGACGATTTCAAGGTAGGTATGAGGAGTCTGAACATCAAAAGCTTTTACTTCGGTTCCAAAATAGTCTTTATAACTAAAAACCGTGGAAAATGGATTCACTTTAAGGTCGTGGCTGATGACAAATTGATCCGGAGTATTTACTGGAGTCATCCGGGCCTCATTAAAAGAGGCTGATACTTCTGACTCATATTGAAAACTAGTTGAATGGGTAACGCTCAGTCGCCAAGCCATTAATTGCTCCAAACAATTGAGCCAATTGGTCGAAAGAATCGCAACCCGATTCCGTCAGTTGTTTGTGCCACAGCGGGAGTGGTTTTTGCGATGATCCGTTCCAATTCATCCAGATCGTCTCCCAGATACCTAATCTGGCTTTCGAGCATTCCGATCGGGCGCAAAATGTCATCTACGTGAAGTTGAGTCATTACGGCGATTTCACGGAGTTCTGCGTCGGCTCTTTTCGCGCATTCAGCGATTGAGCGGGGAAAGGTTTCTGATTCAACGAGGAATCTTCTGACGCCGACCGTTGTAAGCGGAACTCTCTCCCGTAAATACGTATTGAGTGCTCCGACTGCTCGGAGTGTTGTTGCAGGACCCTGATCCCGCCACTCATTTTCAAGTTTAAGTGCGAGCAAACGACTCATAAGATCCATGCGCTCGAGCGAACGACCAACAGTTAAGAAATGAGCTGATTCATCTTCGGGGGCTAACCATTCGAAAATTCCATTTGTGACCGCGAGGCGATCTAATATTGATCGGAGAGAACGTCCAGGCGCAGCAAGACTAAAATCGTCTGTGGTCGCGTTGAGTTGGTTGATTGCTTGATAGAAATCACTTGGCAGGATGTCTCGAATCAGTCTGGCATTGGAGCGTGCACTATGGATGGATCCCAATAACGTCCCGGGATTAAGCGGTTCTCCATATGCAAGCGCAACAAGTTCACGTGCGCTCTTTGGGTCTCCTTCCAGCCCAAGACCGTGACTAATTAGCGTACAGCCACGTTTTACATGGGCTCTATTGTCTTGGACCAAGAGTTGGTGAAATTCAACCAACAATCGACTCATACCTTCTGCGCGCTCGAGATAGCGCCCTAGCCAAAAAGAAGTTTCAGCAAGCCGGCTAAGCATTATTGACTCCCGTCTGCTGCTGTTGCTCCTCTTGTTGCTGCATTCTTGTTATTGGCAATACATCTGGTCCAACAGTAGGGGGAACCACTTCGTGATCAAGTGGATCAATGAGGCTCTCTTCAAAAATTTCAGGATATGACTTCACATCGGTTTCACTCTCCGCGAGTACCCACGTATCTTTGCTTCCGCCACCTTGACTTGAGTTAACAACAACATTTCCAGCTACAAGTGCGACGCGGGTGAGTCCTCCCGGCAGAACCCAAATTTCCTTCCCATCGTTGACCGCAAAAGGGCGAAAATCAATATGACGCGATGCAATAGTTCCGTCTTCAACAACAGTAGGGCACGTGGATAACGCGATGAGAGGTTGCGCAATCCAATTTCGCGGATTGCTTGAAATTTCTTTTGCTACTTCTTCCAATTCACCCTTGGTTGCTCGAGGTCCGATAGTTATGCCATATCCACCTGAACCTGCCACGGGTTTTACTACAAGGTCGCTAATATTCTTCAAAACGAAAGCCATCACGTCGGGTAACTGAAGGTCAAAGGTATCCACATTAGGAATTATGGGTTGCTCATTTAAATAGTATTCGATTAATTTTGGAACGTACGGGTAGAGGGCTTTGTCATCAGCAACACCGTTCCCAATTCCATTAGCGATAGCCACGTTATTTGAACGGGCTGCATTAATTACTCCAGGAATCCCAAGGACGCTATCTGGTTTGAAGTGAATCGGATCAAGAAAGTCGTCATCGATGCGGCGATAAATGACGTCGACCAACTCCGAGCCTTTCGTGGTCCTCATAAAGATCTGATTATTTTTGCAATACAGGTCTCGGCCTTCAACAAGTTCGACACCCATTCGGCGAGCTAGGAAGGCGTGTTCAAAGTGAGCTGAGTTGTGAACTCCTGGAGTGAGTACAACTACATTCGGATGTGATTTCTTATCCGGTGCCGCTGCGACCAACGCTGCTAAGAGCCGTTCTGGATACTCATCGACACTTCGAATGGAGTATTCATTAAATAATTCAGGCACAACGTGCGCCATAGTGCGACGATTTTCAAGAACATAACTTACCCCAGATGGTGACCGCAGATTATCTTCAAGGACGCGCAGTACGCCCTGTTGATCTCTTACAATATCGATTCCTGACACGTGTATTCGTACGCCGTTGGCGGGTTTGATCCCGTGCGCACTCCGATGGAAATGTTCGGAGGTGACGATGAGTGATTTCGGAACAATTCTATCTGCGAATAATTGTTGTTTGCCGTAAACATCATCGAGAAATAGTTCCAGTGCCTTGATGCGTTGTTTAATTCCTTTTTCTAAGTGATTCCATTCGGCTACTTCAACAATCCGCGGGATTAAATCAACTGGTAGTGGTCGCTCAATGCCAGAAAGAGTGAATGTGATCCCTTGCATCGCTAGATAAAGATCACGTTGCTTCGCCTTCATGATCCATTCAGTTGATTGAATTTTGGTGAGTTCGCTCCACAATTCGGTTACAAGTTCGCGAGGCTGACCATCAACCAGAAATTCATCTTGTGCCTGAAATTGCACCATGTGAGCTCTCCAACCAGCGTCAAATTATTTGCAACACCGGCAGCCCTGTCGGATGGGAATGGGAGAAGTATAGGGATGGGCGGGGATGAAATAAATACGGTCGAGAATTTGTTTAACCCACATGAGGAAAACTGCAGATACATCCGTAGAATTGCATCCCCTATTGGCGCAGCGCTGGAGTCCACGCTCGTTTGATGGAGCGGCAGAGTTATCTATCGCCGATCTCACGGGAATTCTGGAGGCAGCAAGGTGGGCGCCGTCCTCCAATAATTCGCAGCCTTGGAGGTTTGTCGTGGCTCGCCGTGGTGACCATCGTTTTGCTCAACTCGTAGATTCGATGACGGGCTTTAATAAGGTATGGAGCCCCAAAGCTTCGGCTTTTGTATTGGTGTCTGCAGTCACAACGCAACCTGATGGAAGCGTTCGAACAGGGGCACTTTACGATGCGGGTCTCGCAGCTTCTTTGCTGACGGTGGAAGCACATCACCGCGGGCAGGTAGTACATCAAATTGGTGGCTTCGATCACGAAGCCGTTAGAAGCAATTTTAATTTAGCCCCAGAAATCACACCGATTGCCATACTTGCAATTGGCAAACAAGCGCCTGCAGATGCATTGGAGAGCGAAGCTCTGATTGAGCGTGAAATTGGGGCACGCAGTCGAGTTCCACTTACTCAGTTGATTCTCAGTGGTTCGCTGTAGCATATTTTTATGAAAAGAAGAGTTGCATTACTTGCCGTTACCGCGGTCGGTTTTCTCGCGCTTACTTCGCTCCCTGCAAATGCCATGGGAAGTGGTAATCCGTACCAAGATGCCCAAGTTGGTCTCAACTATGTCGTTTACCAACCAAGTTTTACAGCAGGACTTTCTCTCAAGAAATTTGGCATGCATACCTGCGGAGTTGGCAAAGACGAAGCCCTTAATGTGAATTACGGTTCAGGAAAACACAATTTCTTGCTTACCGAGAGTTCAATTAACAATATCTGCCCAATGAATATGATGTTAATTCGCGGTGCAACCCGAACAGTTGTAACCAAACCAGGCGCAGGAAATTTAACCGCAACACAGGTAGTAATCATTAGCGTTGGAATTGAACGCGCACAACTCAACGTGATTTTTTCGCATTTAGTTCCGCGTTACACCGCTTCCGGCAGCAAAGTTGTTGCACCAATCTTGGTCGATCCCACGGTCGTAACCAATGCTTCGGTTCAATTAACCAATGTCGTAGTTTTCACTGTTCCGGATCCGGAAAATTGGAAAGCGACAGTTGCAGATCCGACAATTGTTTCTTTTACTCCTGGTGGAAATCAGGGAACTTACACAACAAATCCCGGACTTAAACCACTTAAAAAGGGTTCAACTGTTGTCACGCTGGATCACAACGGAACTTTGATCGCCTTTACCGTGACTGTTTACTGAGTTAATGCAAAATATTTACTGCTCGCGCAATCACTAGTCCAACAGTTATAAGTGAAGTTGCGCTCTGCATCATCATCAGCATCTTTGCCCAGCGCGTTAAAGGCATGACGTCGGTTGGGCTAAATGCACTGGCATTTGTATATGAAGTAAAAAGGTAGTCGAAATATGTTGGCGTCCAATCTGCTGGGGAATACCCCGGATCCGTCATCTGCGGAAAAAGAAAATCGGGATAAGGATCAATTGCCTCGGCCCGCGCGCCTGGACCTCCACGATCGAATTGCCAATACCAAAGACTAAAAACCACCATATTTGTTAGCCAAATTGACCCACCAAATGCCAAGAGGCTGCCCGGACTTTTAATACTTCCATCAATCAATTTTTGTAAAAGGTGAATGGCCGAGGCGATATTGCTCGAGGTCATAACGGCCGTCAAGCCAATTCCTAGCCACCAGGTTGATTTGCGATGGGTGGCGATCCGCCCTGGACTGATAGCTAGCAACGTGAGCATCAAAATTGCTTCTAGGCCACATATTTCGGGTTGAATTTTTAGTGAGAGCGATTTAGGAAGAAGGAGTTGCAGAAGTATTACGACGGCGACCACGAAGGAGACTGGCCACCGGTGCTCGCCTGAGTGTGGGTGATGCCAATGTGGACGGTTCGGTAGGTGGAATTCTCGGCGCTCCATAAGGGCATCCTTTCAACTGCACGGGCTAGGTACAACCCATGAATTTCACTCGAGCTACGCTGTACCTGTACCCTTCCAGATTCCTGTAACCTTGCGGGCGAAGGTCCGCCCCCTTAGCTCAGTCGGTAGAGTGCTTCCATGGTAAGGAAGAGGTCATCGGTTCGATTCCGATAGGGGGCTCGAACATTTCCCTTGGCGGGGTAGCTCAGCTTGGTAGAGCATGCGGCTCATAATCGCAGTGTCGCCGGTTCAAGTCCGGCCTCCGCTACCAAAATTACGCCGAAGTTCGGTGGAATTAAGCGTGATTTAGACGAAAGCCAGGGGATGAAGTAACCTTCACCTCTTACATTGATTACCTAGAATTACTCTCAAGATCATCTCTGAGATTAAGAAGACACTTAAAGGAGCACGACCATGGCAAGCAAGAGCGCGGATGTCCGCCCTAAGATCACTATGGCCTGTGTCGAGTGCAAAGAGCGTAACTACATCACCAAGAAGAACCGCCGTAACGACCCAGATCGCCTTGAGCTCAAGAAGTTCTGCCCACGTTGCAAACTTTCTAC
>CAIYQS010000197.1 GCA_903928395.1 uncultured Actinomycetes bacterium
AGCAGTACCTACTTATCTATTTAGGGGTCTTATTACGGACATCCGCCTATTTCTAAGCAGAGGGCAATCCTAAGGCGCGGAGTCAAAAAGAGGAAATCGGGGACCCTTTTATGCTAAAAGCGCGGGCTAAGAGGGCAAATCCCCTCAAATCGGGTGGTGGGGATTGAGTGGAAAATTCATTGTAATTCGAGGGGCGGATTTCTAGGATTTCGCCATGTCCGAGCGCTCCCAGCCCCATCGAATTCATCGAATCTGGGATGCCTGCTATCGCTTCTTGGATTACCTGCTGGCGGGCTTGAAGTTCTAATTTAAAAGATCTGAAATTTCAATCCCGAGGCGACCTAGGTCAGCCGCTCCCCCATCAATTGCCGTTAGAACAAAGGGCTTGCCATCCGGAAGTAGCGCAAAGGTATGTTCAAAGTGCGCGCCATTGGATTTGTCGCTGGCGATCACGGTCCAATCATCGGAAAGGGTCTTCATCCGTTCCGTACCGCGAGTAATCATCGGTTCGATGGCGAGTGCTAGACCGGCTTTGAGTTCTGGTCCAAGACCAGCAGGGCCGTAGTTGATGACATGTGGGTCCTGGTGCATTTCGGTACCAATGCCATGGCCGCCGTATTCGCGCAAGATGCCGTACTTACCTTGGCTCTGAATATAGTTTTCTATAGCGAATGAGATATCACTGAGGTGTCCCCCAACCTTTGCCGCCGCAATTCCACGCCACATCGATTCTTCGCAGGTATCCATTAATTTTTGATCAGCGGTATCAATCGCACCTACTCCAATCGAGAAAGCAGAATCACCATGCCAACCATCCACAATTGCCCCAAAATCGATGGAGATTATGTCGCCAGAAACCAACGGACGTTCATTGGGAATTCCATGCACAACTTCGTGATTGACTGAAGCACAGATCACATTTGGGAAGCCGTGGTAGTTCAAGAACGATGGAACTGCGTTGTGGGCATCTAGGTAATCTGCTGCAATTGCATCTAACTCAAGCGGAGTAACACCTGGAGCGATAGCTGCCTTCATCAAATTCAAAGCTTCTGCTACAACAAGTCCAGCCTTACGCATTAATTGGAGTTGCTCAAACGACTTGATTTGAATAGCCATGCCGACTACTTAAGCGCAGCTATTGCATGTGTGGAGATTTCTGAAACGTCCCCGACCGCATTGATCACTTTGAGCAAACCTAAGTTTCGGTAGAACGCAATAATAGGTTCAGTTTGTTCGGTATAAACATTAAGTCGGTTGGCTACAACTTCCTCTTTGTCATCTTCGCGCTGGTACAACTCACCACCGCAGTTATCGCAAACTCCTTCTACATTTGGCTTATCGAAGATCACATGTGAACTCGCTCCACAGTTGCGACAGGTTCGACGACCAGATAAACGTTTGATGATCTCTTCATGTGGAATTGAAAGTTCTAGAACTGCATCCAATGCTATGGACTTCTTCACCAAAACATCGGCTAAGAACTCCGCTTGTCCTACGTTGCGTGGATATCCATCTAACAAGAAACCATTTTCGGCATCAGTATGGGTTAAACGATCCTCAAGCATCGCATTTGTTACAGAATCAGGTACCAAGTTGCCAGCATCCATATAGGACTTAGCCAACTTGCCGAGATCGGTCTCGCCTTTAATATTCAACCGAAAGATATCGCCGGTTGAGATATGTGGGATAGCAAAGTGTGCCGCTAAGAAAACTGCTTGTGTGCCTTTGCCGGCGCCTGGAGGACCTACCAGGATTAAACGCATTAGCGCAGGAATCCCTCATATGAACGTTGCTGCAATTGGGATTCAATCTGCTTCGCAGTATCAAGACCAACACCAACCACAATCAGAATCGCAGTTCCACCGAATGGGAAGTTCTGAGATGCCTGGAAGAGAATCAGCGCAATGATCGGGATAATCGCAACAAAGGCTAG
>CAIYQS010000198.1 GCA_903928395.1 uncultured Actinomycetes bacterium
GCCCTAAATGGATTTTAGCATTAATAAATGCATGGGTTCGGTTAAATGTATACTCCACTCTAATCTATTTCATGTTGGGGGTTTGCTTCTTTCATTTATTAAACGGTGGGACTAAACTTTTCAAAGTCCGGCGTTTTGACTTAGTTCTTCTACTTCTCATCGGAGGAAGTACCCTCGCTCTTCCTCTCGCCTTCGGCCAAAATATGGAGGCAATGGGGTATTTATTTACCACCATCTTGCTGAGCTACGTTATTGATGGCGATTCTAGAATCGGGAAGATGATCCAAAAATTGGGTAAGTTTAGTTACTTCATGTATTTTTTTGAGATCCCCGTTTTATATTTTTTTTACTACTTCGCTAGTAAATTCAAATGGCATTCCCCGTCGAATCTGATCCAGATACCTTTGTTTGTCATCGTCTATCTCTTCACAACTTGCGCTTGCGTAATCGTGGGAAAGTACTCATATAAATATTTTGAGAAACCAATTTTACGATTTGCGCACAAAATATAAGCGTTTAAGAATTTGGCTTTACTTGAACAGTACTAACTCAGGCGAAATTTTAAATATGATATTAAGGCAATTTGCGGATTTGAATGGCTGGCTCAAAGTAGATTTCCCTACTCTCGGATAAGAAGACTCTCACATGCGAGTCCCGAGATTGCGATTAGCATCAAAATTAGCCCAAACGCACATAAATCTGCCCACCCCGAAGCCGTTCGTGGCAGTGCTCCACCCGTCACTGTGTGACGAAGAGTTGTTGCGGGAGGTGGATCTGTTTTGGGGGGCACACTTACGACGGTTGGCGGAGTTAGCAGCGGAGGTGGAGTAACCCTTGGATTGCCTGAAGCCATATCGAAGTTAGTTCTAGTGACGAACACGTTTTGATTGGCGATCACGAGAACTCTTCCACCTGCTGTAATTTCTCCTGACCAAACTCCGCGATAGCCAGAGGTTGGCGTTTCAGAGAGGTCATAACTGCCAGGTGCCAAATTGATTGTGACTCCCAGGCCACCAGTTCCACGAACTGGCGAGAATTGAGCGTTTGACCCCGTTTTAATAATTGTTATTACAAAATCGCTTGGGACTGCCGTTCCATGGAATCTGTTTTCAACCACTTTGATTATCTGGAGTGTTCCGGTGACAGGAGCAGCTACGGGAGCTGCTACTGGAGGAATCGTTCCGAGGGGGGTCGATTGTGGAGGGGGTTGCGGAGTTGGTGATACTGGCAGTATCGGAATTATCGGCGGCACAGCCACAATCGGGGGAATGGCAATGGCCACCCAATGGGCAAACAAGGATAAATCTGAGGTAAAACCATAAGTGGCACCATCAGCGTAAGTGGCTCCACTTCCATTGATTGCAGTGTTCCATCCGGCAAAGGTATAACCGGTTCGGGTAAAACCATTCGACGTTAATACAGCAGCCACAGAGTTTGTTTCCGGCGCGGTTGCCCCGGCGTCAAAACCATTACCTAGAAAAGTGACTGTGTGTAAAGCTGGCGGGATCACAATCCACTGCGCGTACAAGGTCAGATCTGCTGCAAAGTTATAGCTAGTACCGTCACTGTATGCAGTACCTGCGATGCCAGTAGGAACTGTGTTCCATCCAGCAAAGGTGTAACCGACACGAGTAAATCCGTTCAGTGTCAGCGCGGTCGAAGTGCTTGTCGTCTGAGGGGCAGTGGTGCCACCATCAAAACCATTTCCCACGAAAGTGACAGTGTGAACAACGGGCGGAATTAAGGTCCATTGCGCATAAAGGATGAGATCTGAAGTGAAGCTGTAGGTGCCACTATTTGGGTAACTGACGCCGCCGCCACCTGCCACGGTATTCCATCCATTAAAGGTGTAGCCAGATTTCGTAAATCCATTACTGGTTAAAGCGGCAGCAATATTTGTGGTCTGAACAGCTGTGGATCCTCCATCAGAAGTATTCCCGTCGAAGGTCACGGTGTGGGACGGTATTGCGCATGCGTCGTTGACAACTGAGGACCCGCCCAAGGTGACGGCGCCGGTTAGGGCGATAAGCTGACCATCAATCGTGGTTGTCGTTCCCGTGCCGATTGAAACCGCGGCAATAATGTGACCAATCATCGTTGAAGAAGCGCCAAGAGTTGCAGAACTTCCAATCTGCCAGAAGACATTGCAGGCTTGCGCGCCATTGATAAGCACGACCTGACTTGAAGCGGCTGTGATCAGGGTTGTAGTTGTATTAAAGATGAATACCGATGTCGGGTCACCTAGACCATCAAGGGTGAGTGTTCCATTCATGCCAAATGTGCCACCAGAATATGCACCACTTGTAAGTGTCGTTGAGCCGAGTTCAACCGGAAGTGCCACCGAAACGCGCGTATCTGAGAATGCGGTATTTGCATCGCTAAGAGCGGTTAGTGAGGCACCACCAAGAATTTGCGAACCACTTAAGGTGATTGTTCCAGTTGGAGCCGTCGCTCCTCCAACTCCTACATCTCCGCCAGCGCTTCCGGATATATTGCTCGGGTTCGAACTTGTAACACCGGTACTTGCTAGGACTCCATAAGTTGAACTTGTACCCATGGTCAACCCGGGCGTCGCAGCAAAAGATTGTGGTGATAACGTGAACATGAGTATTGCTGAGGTCGCGAAAGAGGTGAGTGCGACTAATGTCACTAGAACACGCTTGGAGATATTCACCGCAATTG
Organism: uncultured Actinomycetes bacterium; assembly: GCA_903928395.1. Classification (GTDB taxonomy): domain Bacteria; phylum Actinomycetota; class Actinomycetes; order Nanopelagicales; family Nanopelagicaceae; genus PALSA-747. The sequence continues at coordinate 2,683 of CAIYQS010000198.1, forward strand.
CCTCACGTCTTTATCGGCACTCGAACTATTGAGTTGAGTGCAATAAACACCATAGACCTTAAAAACCGTAAATAATTTTTGAATCTAACTATTGGATTTCTACTGATGCTCGAATTGCGCTTGTATTGGAAATTAAGCGAGCTATTGAAATAAGTGTAAGAAACTTATGAGGAAGTAGTCAGTAATCGTTAATAGAAGATTGAATTTCAAAAGTACTCTCTAACGTGTTGCTGACCGTCTTAAGCGATCGCGAATTGCTGCAGCCAATCCATCTCCGCCAGGTTGTAATACGACGACAACCTCTAACCCCTTTTGATCTGCACTACGCAGGGCTCGATATAAATCGCGGGCATACTCTTCAATAGTGCTAGGTGCAGCTAAACGAACTACACCGTTAGGAGTTGGGATTTGATCTGGAGCTATAAGTCCATCTCCGGTTTCGGCGACAACGTCCAAAATTACTTTGGCTTTTGGAGAGTAGTGGGAATCGAGAGATCCAGATACGCGGATAGCGGCGGGGTTTGACTCTAGGGCTACAAGTCCCGTGCTCTCTTCGACCATCAGGGGAGTTATTGCGCCTAAGCGCAAGATCATGGGGGCGGGACCCGTGCAATCAATGATCGTTGATTCAACTCCCACCAGGCATGGGCCACCATCTAGAATCAAATCATCTGATAACAAGTATTGGGATAGTTCTTCTTCGACTGCTTGTGCGGTGGTGGGGGATACCGCACCAAAGCGATTGGCGCTTGGTGCTGCGATCCCCAAACCGCCTTGGTTGTAGAACTCGTTGATGAGAGCGAGTGCAATTGGATGGGCAGGTACTCGTAAGCCGACCGTATCTTGACCGCCAGTAATAAAGTCTTGAGCTAGCTTTGAACGTCTTAAAACTAGCGTCATTGGGCCGGGCCAGAAATCGCGAGCCAAAGTGATCGCGTAATCCGGAATATCGCGAGCCCACTGCCCCATTCCATCTAGCGAGGCGATGTGCACAATCAACGGATGGTCTGCGGGACGGCCTTTTGTTGCATAGAGTTTAGCGATAGCAGTTTGGTTAGATGCATCTGCTCCCAAGCCATAGACAGTCTCGGTAGGGAAGGCGACTAGATTTCCACTCCTAAGAGCTGAAGCGGCGCTCTTTATCGTCTCGGTCGTACAGATCGATAACAAAGTCATGACAGCATTCTCTCACTATTTATGGATACAAAACTCAGAAAGGCGTGGGAAGATTAATCATGAAAATATTTCGCGGATTCTTCTTTGCAATCCTTACCTTCTCGGTACTTGCGATTGCGATTCATCAAAATCCCTCAACCACTCAACGTTATGTCACTGTCGTTGGAACCGGTACAACAACGGTCACACCCGATGCTGTGCGTTTAGATGCAAGTGTTACTTCAAAGGCGAGCACAAGTGCTGCTGCCCTTTCGAAC
>CAIYQS010000199.1 GCA_903928395.1 uncultured Actinomycetes bacterium
GGTGATGAGAGTTCCAGCGATGGTGATTCCAATCCATCCAAAGATATTGGTGGAATAGTGAGCGACTAGAAGTCGGTACTTGAATTCACCCTTGGGGCCTTGGGACAGTAATCCGCCCAGCACCCCGCCCAGAATAAGAAAAAGGGCACTTACGATGTAGAAGCGGGGAATCTTTTTGAATCGAGTTGGAAGTGCTCTCGTAATTTGAATTTGAATCGATCGCACATGTAATCCGGCGCTGATGACTACCGCGACCGCTCCCAAGGCCATCAGGAATTTAAGTCCTTGTATCTTTCCTACGATGACAGATATGACACCAAGATTAAGAACTATTACTCGAACAAGGTAACGCTTGCGATCGGCTTCTTGCGGCAACCGCAACATGGTTGCGGTGAAATGCGAGCTCCATACGAAGATTAAATTAGTGATTGCGCCGAGAAGTAATAGGTGTACCAATATCCATTTCGGATCACCGCTCCCACTGATCCAGGGCAAGCCAATGATCAGAGCGAGAAGATATATAGGGGTTGGAATGTGGGCGTATCTATGCCACTTATCTCGCTTCACTGAGAGTGTGGAAAGGTCTGTGGCACGGTTACCTCCGGTTGAAATCCAACTACTGGGCTTTCTTTATCACCCTAGTCTCACCCCTATTCTCACCCATGAGTGCAATAGAAGGCCTTGCTGGCACTCATTAAATTAGATTTCACCCCTATTCTCACCTATGTGGTGCTATCCGCACTTTTAGACACAGCGTACATTTCCCAACTATGAACACCAACCAACTCAAGGCCTTCGAGCCAAAGATTGACCGGGCAGAATCTTCAAGCCTTGATGTTGCAACCGTTCCTGTCGATAATGGGATAACTCTTAATCAGCTTAATCATGTAAGCCAGTTTGCCGGCACCATCGGAAGGGTAAATCTCACCAAATCCGATCTGTGCGACGCACTAGCAACACAGATTCTTGTGGATATGGAACCAAGCGCAGTACTACTCTGCGAACTAGATAATGATAAGTCTTATAAAGTAACAGCTTCTTACGGGGTTAACGAGGAGTGGTTATCTACCGCCGCAGGGTTTTCCCTTGATTCTCAATTACCTGTAAGCGACGTTCTAAAAGTGAATGAAATTATGATTGTCAGCAACGATGATAATCAAGAGACTTCAGTTATCAACTATCCAAATGTTTCTGCCTACCTGCCTAGTGGCTCCTGGAAGTCTTTAGTAATTTTCCCTGTGAAGACCAGTTCAGGAATTGTCGGAGCGGTCATCGTACAAACGGAAGTTGCGCTAGTTGCTGACGAAGGAATCATCTCCTTTATATCAGCGGTTGCTAACCTATCTTCCATATCACTTGATATTTGGAAAGAGCGCCGGATCTCGAAGGTTCCGGAGCAGATTCTCAATGAGCAGATCAACGAAATACTGACCCCTCGCCAGATCTCAATCCTGAAATTGATTTCCAACGATATGACCAACGTTGCAATCGGCAAAGAGTTGGGCTACAGCCATTCGACAATTAGACACGAAACAATGCGCATCTTTTCAAAATTAGGACTTTACAATCGCGGAGAAGCCAGAGATTTATACCTTAAGTCATTCGCCGTCGCCTCATAAGTTTGCACGAATAAGGCTGCCACACCTAAACGTGACAGCCTTATTGAGAAGTAAATCGGGCCCGCTAGCGGCCCTTCTCTGGATTCAGAACACCACCGATAGGGACAACGCTATTGGCAGGGAAACCTCCGCGCTTTGCGTGTTCTCGGATTAATGCTTCATCTGAAGCAGCATAAATGCAGTAGATCTTGTCACCAGCTGCATAACTTTCAATCCACTCGATGGCACCACCCTCTTGATGCATCGCATCGAGAACTCCATCGCTTACCTTGGAAATATTCTTTAAATCTTCCTCTGCAAGGGATCCGGCGCCGGGGATTTCTCGTTCGATAATGTACCGCTGCATAATCTCTCCTTAAGTTGGGTGCATTTGCGGAAGGTAAGCCTCTCTAATCGCGTGGGCTTAAACAATAAATCAAGCATCATAAAATTCGGTGTATTAAGTGTTTAGTGCATTGCCACCCTAGAATTTGCAA
>CAIYQS010000200.1 GCA_903928395.1 uncultured Actinomycetes bacterium
GACATTGAGACCGAAAGAGCATTTGTTAGCCGTGGCATTTAGCATTTGTTAACGCGTTCTGGTGCCCCCGACAGGAGTCGAACCTGCGCACCCGCCTCCGGAGGGCGGTGCTCTATCCACTGAGCTACGAGGGCTGATTTAGGCCGCTCCCGAACTTGAGATTCAGGAGGACTGCTAAGGGTAGCAGTGAAAGAATGGCAGTCTCAGAGGCCCGTCTGTGAATGTTCAAGGAGTGGGAAGACATGAATCTAGGTTTAGATCCAGATGATACGTCGGTAGTGCAGCCAGAAACGGCTTACTTCGCCACTGGTTGTTTTTGGGGGGCAGAGCGTCGTTTCTGGAACTTGCCGGGGGTGATCCGTACTTCCGTCGGCTACATGGGTGGGCATACCGAATCCCCAACGTACAAGGAAGTGTGTACTGGTAAGACGGGGCATGCAGAGATGGTTGAAGTTGAGTTCAACCCAAAATTAATTTCCTATCACCGACTGCTCGAGGAATTCTGGACTATGCATGACCCAACTTCTCTTAATCGACAGGGAGGAGATATTGGTTCGCAATATCGAAGCGCAACATATGCCACAACCACCAAACAACTTCATGAGGCGCTCGCTACTCGCAAAATCTATAACGAGGTTTTGCTGAAGAGTGGCTTTGACGAAATCTGTACCGAGATTAAGAGTGCGGATGGCATGAAATATTGGCCGGCCGAGGAGTATCACCAACGGTATCTTGAAAAAAATCCCAAAGGGTATGACTGTCATTCATCAACCGGAATTGCTTATCCAGCGCAAGTATTTATCGGATAAAGAATCGGGAGCTATAGGTTACTAGCCCAGATTACCAACTTGATGAGTCACTTTCGGTAGCACGCCAACAGTACCAAGCCACAATGCTTTGCCGTCCGGAAAACTTTTCACCAATCAGATCGAGTTTCTTTGGTTCAATTTCGTAATCGAGAGCATGAAGTTTTTCCCAGCCACGACGCATCGCCAAGTCTCCGACTGGCCACAAATCTAGCCTTCCCAAATGAAATATTAAAAACATTTCGACAGTCCACCGACCAATGCCCCACAAGGCTGTTAACTCGGCAGAAATTTCTTCGTTAGACAACTTGGAAAATTTCTTAAAGTTAATTTCTCCCGAAAGGGTAGCTTGGGTGAGTTCACTAATGGCTCGAGCCTTAGCGCCGCTGACTCCGGCAGTTCGTAGTTCTACAGTCGATAATCCATCAAGTGATTCTGGAGTGAGTGATCCGCCCGCCAACACTCGAACGCGATCTCGAATAGTATCGGCGGCTTTGACCGCTAACTGCTGCGAAATAATCGATGTGACAAGTGTTTCATAGTGACCCTGACCTGGATGCCTGCGATTGATTGTGCAGAGCGGGCTACGTTTAACGATTGGCGAAAAAGCGGGGTCTATTCTGACGATTGCCCGAACATGCTTCTTCATATCCTCTTCACTTGTAAGTGCCACGGGCATAACCTACTGGGTAGGCTAACGCGGTGATCATTAATAACACGAGTGCTCTGGCCTGGGGGATTACCCTTGGGGGCTTGGTGTTGGTGTTGGTCGTAGATTTTATTTTTGCTTACCGCAACCGCGCCAAAGTCACCTCGCTCCGAAACGTTGCAAAATGGACTGTTTTTTATATTGCAGCCGCCGTTGCCTTTGGGTTTTCCCTCGGCATTTGGTCCACTCATCAGAGCCGATCAGAGTTCTTTGCCGGCTGGATCACTGAGTACTCGCTCTCCTTCGATAATCTATTCGTTTTGCTCCTCATTATGGCGAAGTTGAAAATAGCCAAAGAGCGAGAGCAGATGGTTCTATTTTGGGGCATCCTCTCTTCACTTTTGTTGCGCGGAATTTTCATTGCTGGCGGTTCTGCGCTTGTAAATAAATATGAGTGGATTTTCTATATCTTTGGTGGGTTCTTGATTTACACCGCGGTGCAGTTGTTTCGCGAGAGCGATTCGGAGGAGTGGAAAGAAGGGCGACTCATCACCTTCATGCGTCGCCGCGGTACCTCAATCTCGATCATCGCTATGACGGCAATTGCGTTAACAAATGTTCTTTTCGCCTTCGACTCGATTCCAGCAATCTTTGGGCTCACCAGAAATCCTTATGTGATTGTGACGGCAACGATTTTTGCTTCCATGGGGCTTCGCCAGCTTTACTTCCTGATCGGTGACCTCATGGAAAAGTTGGTCTACCTCAGCGAAGGTCTTTCAGTGGTACTCGCATTTATTGGAGCAAAATTGGTCTTCGAGGCGGCAATCGCCGAAGGGCACAAAAAATTTGAGGGAATAAAGATCCCAGATATTTCACTTACCGTCTCGCTCTCATTCGTGATCGGCACCCTGGCTATCACGGCAATTCTTAGCGCCATCAAAGCTCGCAAGCACCCTAAATAAAGCAAGCACCTTACGGTGTTGCGTTAGGCTACTTTCATGCCAAGCAATGAATTCACCGAAGCTCATCCCGAGCTGATCAAAAATCTGGACTCCTTAACGCTGCAGAGCCGGGTAGTTGCGGCGGCGCGCCCGCCGCGTGGTGAAGATGCCGGTATCAATCCAGCAATCGAATTGAATTCCACATTCTTGGCACCAGGTGCGACTGGGTATGGACGTTTTGGAAATAAGACATGGAGCGCTCTTGAAAGCGCCATCGAAGCACTCGAATGTGGCCCTACCTTGGTTTTCTCATCAGGAATTGCGGCCATCTCTTCATTCTTTTCAATATTACCTCGGGGCGCTGTAGTGACAGCATCGCGAAATGGATATTCGGGGACCATGGTCTTGCTTCGCCAAGCAGAAGCTTCCGGTGCACTTGAAGTCAGGTACGTCGATGTTTCCGATACGGATCAGGTGCTCGCTGCTCTCAACGGTTCGACGATGCTCTGGTTGGAGTCACCCACAAATCCCGCGCTTGAAGTTGCGGACATGCCAACGATCATTGCCGCGGCAAAGTCGCTTAATGTTGGTGTTGCTGTAGATAACACATTTGCGACTCCGCTAGTCCAGCAACCACTAGAAATGGGTGCTGATGTGGTTATCCATTCTTTGACAAAATATATTTCTGGTCATAGTGACGTAATTCTTGGATCGATATCAACTAAGGATTCGGCTCTTTACCAACGATTAGCAGAAGTAAGAAAATTCCATGGAGTAATACCTGGTCCATTTGAAACCTGGTTGGCGCTGCGGGGGCTTCGAACTTTAGGGGTTCGGATGGAGCGTTCGCAGAAGAGCGCAATGGAGTTAGCAACCAGACTTTCCCTTCACCCGGCCGTGGATCGAGTTCGGTACCCTGGCTTGCCTACAGATCCGCATCATGAAATGGCGAAGAGTTTCATGAGGGGTTATGGCGCTGTTATTTCATTTGATCATAGGGGCGGTCCCGAAGCCGCGGATAAAGCTTGCGCAGCATCGCAGCTTGTTGCCCATGCCACCTCACTTGGGGGAGTCGAATCTCTTTGGGAGCGTAGGCACCGCTGGAGCACCGAAAGTCCCACGATTCCGACTAATCTGATCCGACTATCGGTTGGAATTGAAGACCTTGAAGATTTATGGCGCGATATCAATAACGCCCTTAACCTCTCACTTGAGATTTAACCCACAGTTCATTTGAAACTAGGCGCACGCACAGCCGACTTCCAGCAACTATCAAGGTGGAGAGAGTAGATTAAGGTCATGATTAAGACCATTCGTCGATTCGTCAGTTTCTTCACCGTGCTTGTGGTGATTCTGGGCGCCCTCAAATCGGTCTTTGCTTGGCTTGCAAATAGCGAGAATGATAATCACGAACTCTTCGTTGATGAAGAAGAGTCGGAGCGTCAGTTCTAAGTGATTTTATTTTAGATTGGTGATGAGTTATGAATGATCACCAGGGAGATAATGCTGACTCGATCCATGATCAAGGCGCAGAGATTGAATACACTCCCGGCAAATGTAATATCGGAATCCGTGAAATCCGGCGACGGCAATTAGTCGGTGGAATCGGGTTGTTTTTGACACTTTCAACCATTTTTGGTTTCTATCACCAACACACGAGTCGGATAGATCGATTAACCACTTTCCTGCCGGCAGTCGTGATGTCAATCGGGTATCTACAGGCTCGTAAACGGTTCTGTCTTGCTTTTGGTCTCTCCGGGCTTTTTAACTTTGGAACCCTGGGTAAGACGACCCGTGTAATTTCGGAGGAAGATAGAAAAACCGATCGAGAGGCGGCGATCAGATTGCTGCTTCAAGCGATCGCGCTTGCCGCGGCTGTTACCGTTTTTGTTTTGTTTCTTCCCATCCCCACCAAATAACGCTGGGTAAGATACCTTCATGAATCAGGCGCCCAAAACCCTGCATATAGTTTTAAACGGTGTCACAGAAGATTCGAGAGTACTTAAGTGTGCCTGGTCTCTCGGCAACGCCGGTTGGGATGTTACGGTAATTGGAGCTACAGCCACAGCACAATCGGATTCACTAAGTATTGGCTACTCACAGATTCTTCGATTGCCGCTAAAGATCGTGATTGCCAAGGGAAGTAAACAATCTTTTCTCCTACTCTTGATAAGAGGCGAAAGAAGCGAGTGGCTAATCAAGGGAATTCTTCGGAGACTTCGGCGCTACCGTCGAAAACTATTTGAGAAGTCGAAGGTAAAAAGTGAAGTAGTTGTTCCGAACCTAAATCGTTCCGTCAAGATCATCACGCCAATCGCCATGAAATTGCAACCTAATATTGTGCATGCGCATGATTACACCGCGCTTCCCATTGCGGGAGCCGTGGTGGATGCTTTGCGTGCTAAAGGAAAAGCGGTTCAGCTTGTCTATGACGCTCATGAATATGTTCCGGGAGTCGCGCATTTGACTGTACCGATGGCGGCGCTTTACACAAAACTTGAGCGTCAATATTCGAGAAAGGCCGCGGCTGTCTTGTCTGTAAGCGAGCCGATGAATGATTTGTTGATGGATCAGTTACAAATAACGAAGCGACCCACGGTCGTCGCGAATGACCCGCTCGTTGAGGGTCAACAAATCTCAGTAAGAAACCTTAGAGAAGATATTGGAATTGGCGCAGACATTCCACTACTGGTTTATTCTGGGGCCGTTGCTCCCCAACGAGGAATCCAAACCGCATTGTCGGCCCTGCCGCAACTGGCGGGGGTTCATCTGGTTTTAATCGCAAACCCTAAAAACAAATCTGTGATTGACTTAGTTGAAAGCGCAAAAGATGTAGCAGATCGGTTTCATGTAGTTCCCTACGTCCCGAACTCCGAGTTGGTCTCGTACCTATCAACTGCTGATATTGGTCTCATCCCGATTTTGCATCGACTAAACCACGAGATTTCGCTCATCACCAAATTTGGTGAGTATATGCAAGCCCACCTTCCTATTCTTGTTAGTGACGTAAAAACCATGTCTGCTGAAGTCAGAAAGTTGGGCAACGGTGAGGTTTTTGTTGCAGAAGATGTCGATGATTTTGTTAGAGCAGCAAAATTGGTGTTGAACAATCCGACACATTATCGAGCGGCATATTCACCAGAGGTACTTTCTGAACGTTCTTGGGAGCGACAAGCCGAAATATTATTAGCCACCTACAATCAGATTGCCGGAGTGGCGCCAATCGCCCGAGCTCATATGCCTTTTATTGTCACCGAACCCGTGTTACTTCCTGAGGCTAGCCAAAATTAATTAGGCTCCAGCTCCGATAACTCGGAATTTTGTTCCCTCAAAGTTTTTCGGATCAAAAGTGCGACGGCCATCAACTACCCCAGTCAGACCAGGGAAATTACTTTTGGCCAAGAGTTTGTATTCCTTGTGGTCGGCTTGAAGGATCACAGCGTCAACTGGTTCACCGATCGTATACGGAGAAAATCCCAGACTTACAATCTCCTCGTCTGAGTACATCGGATCTTGAACTAACACGTCGGCGCCTCGGGCCTTGAGTGCAGTCACAACTCCGAAAACTCCAGAAAACGCCGACTCCTTAACGCCACCACGATAAGAGATTCCAAGTACGGCAACGCGCTTGCCTGACAAGTTTCCGATTTCGTCTGCGAGAAGTTTGACAGCATGGGCTGGCATCGCGGCGTTCGCCTCGCGAGCTGAACGTACGACAGTTGCAAGTGGATCATTCCAAAGATAGAAACGTGGATATATTGGAATGCAGTGTCCGCCGACCGCGATTCCTGGTTGGTGGATGTGGCTATAAGGCTGTGAGTTTGAGGCGGCGATTACCTTCGCAATATCGATATTGGCGCCTTCGGCAAAAATTGCGAATTGATTGGCGAGCGCAATGTTCACGTCGCGGTAGGTTGTTTCGGCGAGTTTTGCCATTTCACTTGCTTCCGATGTTCCTAAGTTCCACACACCGTTCTTTTCGCTCAAATCTGGACGATCATCGAAATCCAAGACTGCTTCATAAAACGCGATTCCAGCAGCGGTGCTTGCATCATCAATGCCGCCAACCAATTTGGGATATTTTCGAAGGTCGGCAAAGACTCGACCGGTAAGAACTCGCTCAGGGGAGAAGACGAGATGGAAATCTACGCCAGCTTGTAGCCCAGACCCCTGTTCTAGGGCTGGAGCAAAGCGGTTGCGAGTTGTGCCTACAGGAAGAGTGGTTTCGTAGGAAATGAGGGTTCCTGGTTTTAAGCCGGCAGCAATTTTTGCGGTGGCATCATCCATCCAACCAAAATCCGGGATCCCTTCGTCATTAACAAAGAGTGGGACGACAATGACAACTGCATCAGATTCGGTGACAGCGGCTGAAGTATCAGTAGTTGCGCGCAGGTGTCCGGTATTAACTACTTCCGCGAGGTACTCGGCCAAAAAGTTTTCGCCGGGAAAAGGTTCCACACCGGCATTGATGAGATCCACGGTTTTTTGATTGACGTCACACCCAATCACCTGATGACCTTTTTTTGCGAACTGAACAGCAAGCGGCAGACCGATCTTTCCTAGCGCTACGACGGCGATTTTCATGGAGTTAGCGACCCTTCGAAATCGTAATAACAGATCGAGTATTGGCACTTTCGATCATTGCACTTGCAACGCGTACCGTGGCAAGTCCTTGCTCCATCGTGACGATCGCTTCATTTGCTCCCGGTAAACCAAGAACTGCGTTCCGAAAACTTTCATGTTCCATGCGCAGTGGTTCGGGTTTAGCAAATGCGTATCTGATGACATCCCCTTCGCTCACACCTCGGAACGAAGCGACTGCATCCCATTCTGTGTCAACCGACGCATTTGCATAGAAGGTGAGATCTGCCGTCAAAGTATCTGCAACAAATGTTCCGCGTTCGCCAGTGACGATGGTTAGTCGCTCCTTAAAAGGAGTCAACCAATTGACGAGATGATTAGTAATGATGCCGTTTTCGAGTTCGCCAACAGCAGCCACCATATCTTCGTGCGGGCGTCCAGATTTAAGTGCAGTTTTGGCTGAGACATTTATAAACGGCGAACGGGCCACCCACGCTGTTAAATCAATGTCATGTGTAGCTAAATCCTTAATTACTCCAACATCTGCAATACGAGCCGGAAATGGACCTTGACGACGAGTCGCAATTTGATAAACATTGCCCAGTTCGCCTTTATCTAGTTTGGCGCGCAATTGTTGTAGGGCCGGGTTGTATCTTTCGATATGTCCAACTGCGCCCACTAATCCTTTTGCAGCAAAAGCATCCGTGATTCGTTGTGCCGACTCATTGTCTACAGCCAATGGCTTTTCAATGAGAGCATGCACACCCGCTTCGGCAAGGGCGAGCGCTAGATCCTCGTGGAATGCGGTCGGAGCGGCAACCATTGCATAATCGATTCCTAGCGAAATTAACTCTTGTACAGTGGCTACAAGCGGTCTTGTCCCAGCAACTCCATGCGGATCTCCCATGGGATCGCAGACCCCAACGAGCTCCACCCCGTCGAGTGAACCAAGAACCCGAGCGTGATGGCGCCCCATCATTCCCAAACCTACGAGTCCAGCACGCAATTTCTTGGTATTTATTGGAGTTTGTTCAGAGACAGTCATAATTTTCTCGCTTAAATTCGGATGACAGCGTCGTTAACGACGCTGACAATTTGTTCTAGTTCTGCCTGAGTAAGGGATGGATGAACTGGAATTGAGATAACTTCCTTGACCAACTCTTCGGTAACGGGCAGGTCATGCACCGAATCGAAAGAAGGCAAGCGATGAATAGGAGTTGGATAATAAACGTCGCAGCCAACGCCACCAGCTTTTATTAACTCAATAGCTCGGTCACGAGCCTCACTAGCAACTCCATCAAGACGGATTGTGTATTGATGATACGAATGCTCTGTTCCCGGGCGAACGTACGGAGTTACAACCCCTTTGAGATTGGCAGAAAGGTATGCAGCATTTTGGCGTCGTTGCGCGGTCCACCCTTGCACCTTGGTGGTCTGAACTCGACCGATTGCAGCGTGAATATCGGTCATGCGATTATTGAAACCAACGATTTCGTTTTGATAGCGAATGACTCCACCTTGATTTCGGAGCATGCGGCTCTGGTGCTCGATATTTGCATCATTTGTAACGATCATCCCACCTTCACCAGAAGTCATATTTTTGGTTGGGTAGAATGAGAATGAGGCTACGGTTCCCCATTCGCCAGCCATTCTTCCGTTAAGGGATGCGAGGTGCGCTTGCGCTGCATCTTCGAAAATCATCAGCCCATGCTTCTTTCCAATTACTTCAAAACGATCCATATCAGCGATGTGACCGTAGAGATGAACCGGCATGATCGCTTTTGTTCTTGGAGTAATTAGCGACTCAACGTGGTCAGGATCCAAATTAAATGTTTTCGGGTCGATATCACCAAATATCGGAATTGCACCAGCCAGGGCCACGGAATTTGCGGTTGCTGCAAACGAGAACGAGGGAACGATTACTTCGTCACCAGCTTTTATGCCAGCAGCGATAAATCCGAGGTGAAGCGCAGAAGTCCCAGAATTAACTGCAATGCAGCGTCTTCCACCGACAAATTGCGCGAATTCTTCTTCGAAGGCCTTTACCTCTGGTCCTTGCGCCATCATTCCACTGCGTAGGACTCGATCTACTGCCGCGCGCTCTTCGTCTCCGATAATTGGACGGGCTGCTGGAATCAATTGACTCTCTTTTCCACTAGGTTTTCGATTCTTGAAATTTTCGGAAAGGTCACTGTCATTCCGCAATCAGCTCATTATCAGATAACTGTTTGTAGTAACTCTGGTCTTGCGGGCAACGAAAGCGATTTTCGCCCACTGCCTCTAAAGGGATGCCCGCTTTTCCGACCCAGCGAATTCTTTTGGCAGGAACGCCTGCGACAAGGGCAAAATCAGGAACATCCTTTGTAACTACCGCACCCGCGGCAACTAGCGCCCATTGTCCAATTGTCACTGGGGCGATGCAGACGGCACGCGCACCAATACTCGCCCCGTCGTGGATAGTGACTCCGACTGCCTCCCAATCGCTCCCGCTTTTAAGGGTTAAATCCGGATTGACGGCGCGGGGAAATTGATCATTTGTGAGCACGGCCGCAGGTCCAATAAATACCCCATTGCCGATCTGGGCGGGTTCGTAAACCAGCGCATAATTTTGAACTTTGCAATTGTTTCCGAGAGTAACCCCGCTACCGATGTAAGCGCCTCGGCCGATGATGCAATGAGAGCCAAGAACGACGCCATCACGGATTTGGGCTAGGTGCCAGATGGAACTTCCGTCCCCAAGAATTGCCGATTCATCAACATCCGCGCTGGGAAGGATTTTTACGGCCATGACCGCAAGTCTAGCGGGTCAACTTCACCATCTCGGCGGCAAAAATGGCGTATTCCCGCTCACTATCGAGGTTTTCAGAAGCCCATGCAATTGCCTGGCTTCGAATGTGATCTATCTCTGCTGGGTTATCGCGCCATCGTTTTAGCCACAGCGCTGCTGCTTCCGGGCTATCCGCAATTACTCCGGAATTGCTCGACTCGATGAGATCGACGCACCTCGGAAGCGGAGATGAAATAGTGGCAAGTCCTACGCTCATGTACTCGTAGAGCTTGGATGGAACAGCTTGAATGAAAGCTGGAGTGCTTTCTAAAAGTGATAAACCAACCCAGGCGCCAGCTGCGACTTTCCAAGATTCTGTAGGCGCTAATTTGCCGTGAAAGCGAATCCGAGAGTTGCGCGGCGGTTCACCTGAAGAATGAGAAAAACCTTGAGCCTCTAACCATTGGTTCACATACTCTTGATCCGCTGGCGCAACGCCGCCCACAAAATCGAATTCCCAATCCGGTGAGAGTTCGGCAAGTTGTAACATGGAATGAAGTCCGCGGCTTTTGCGCAGATCCCCGATATAGATCGCTCGAGGTTTAGCACTTCGCTCACCACTTTGGGTAAGCATTGATACATCCGGAAGATTGCGAACGACTAGTCGGTGCACTGCGTTTAATGGCGGAACCTGCACATCAGCCACAGTTAATAAATCGGCGCGTTTGGCGAACCATAGTGCAGATTTTGTGTCGCTCTTCGCAATGAAACCTATTAACCCAAAATATTTTGAAGCCCACTTACGATCCTTAAGTAATTGTAAATAATCTTCAAATAAATCCACGGCAAATTTCTTCCGCAACAGCCTAGTTTGTACAAATGTTGGAGCAATCGCTTCTGGTGAGATTGCATAGATGGCACTGCCACGCGAACGAAGTACAAAGAGTCTTGAGCGGTAATATCGAGCGAGCAGATTCGTCTTTTTCCAATTCGAAGAGAACCAAGGTGTGCGAATAACGAGGCGCTGTTCGGAATTGGTAGTGGTGGGTGCATCCCTTAGCTTTCCTGGCGCAAAAATTTCTACGACCAGCCCTGCGCGTAAGAGTGCTCGAGTTAGACGATGGAGTCTTGCATCAGCGAGATTAGCCCCCGAAGAGATGATCGAGATATCGATTTTCTGCGACATCTGATCGATTCCTTACATGTCTTCGTAGTTGGAAGGCAGCGATCCAACATTAAGGAATTTTAGGTAGTCGTCGACTATTTGTTCCGGCTTGCCCTTGGCCACTAGCGCACCTTTATGCATCCAAATCGCGACATCGCAAAGGTCGGTAACGGTGGCAAGTGCGTGCGAAACAATCAGAATAGTCCGTGCTTCTGCACATAATTGGCGCATCCGCTCAAAAGATTTCTCCTTGAAGGCAGCGTCACCTGCAGATAGCGCTTCGTCGAGAAGAAGAATATCTGGGGTCATGCTGACCGCTACGGCGAAGGAAAGTCGCCCGTACATTCCACTCGAGTAGGTACGTACTGGAAGATCAATAAATCCATCTGGTAGCGCTGCGAATTCTGCAATCTCATCGGTCTTGTTGCTTATTTCGTCCATATTTAAACCGGATGCAAGCCCGCCCAAAATAATATTATCGCGGCCTGACAAGGCGGGATTGAATCCAACTCCAAGTGCGAGCAAGGTTGAAATCTTTCCATTGACGATAATTCGACCTTCAGTGGGGGAGAGAATCCCCGCAATGCTACGCATCAAAGTTGATTTGCCAGCACCGTTTGATCCTACGATCCCGAGTACCGAGCCGTGAGGCAAATCGAGGGAGAGGTGCTTAACTGCTTCGATAGTGCGGGTGCGTTCTTTTTGTTTCAAACTTGCGCGCATAACGGCATTCTTCAGTGTTCGTTTCGCTTCCAAACTTACCTTGTAGGTAATGGACAAATCTTCGATGCGAATCGCCAGATCTTGTGGCATGTCGACAGGTGATTTAGATGCGGATAGCAAAATCGCGCTCCCTCGAAATAAAGAAATAGCCACCGATCATGATGGAAGCCGCGGCCCAAAATAGGCACCAGAAAATGGTTGAATTGTTAAGCGATTCCCCGCTAATCCAGACGCGAGAAGTTGCATTGAGTACCGGGCCAAGTGGATTTATGTAAAGCAAAACTTTCATATTTCCGCGCAAGCTCTCCGGCAACCAAAGAACCGGAGAGAGATACATCCAGATTCTGGTGATGTAAGTCAATAACTTATTTGTGTCACGGAAATAGACATTGAGAGTTGCAAAGACGAGAGCCAATCCAAATCCTGTAAGACCGGTGCAAACCAAGATGAAAGGTATCCAAAGGAAATTCCAGGTCCATCCTGGAAGTTGCGTTGTTGGGTAAGCCCACTTGCCGACAAGGAGTACAAAAATGTAAACGGGGATTGTTGGTAGAAATTGTTGAAACGCTTGAATGGCACAAGAAAATGGCAGAAGGGCTCTCGGAAAAGCCTGGTTCAAAATTAGTCGCCCACCCATGGTGATCGAGAGCGCGCCCGCCGTTACGCAGTTCTGCGCAAAATAAAAGGTGAAAAGCCCAATAAGAAGATGATCGAGTCGGGTCAGCCCAGGCAGCGATCCACCCGGCCGAATGATGGTTACAACGAGGTAATAAACGAAGCCTAAAAGTAGTGGGTTGAGAACTAACCACACTTTTCCGAGGCGGGAATCGAGATATTCGGCTTTGTCGCTAAAGCGAGCTAATTCGATGGCAAAAGTCCGGCGAGTCCAAAATTCCTTGATATAGGGGATCAACGGGGGGAGAGATGCTCGATGAGGCTCGAAAACCTGGATCTTTGAGGCAAAAGCTTCGTTCGCGGGCATAGGGGTAAGTGTGCCATCCCAAGCCACCTTCTATGCACAGGTCCCAGTGTGAGCCTCCACGCGCCCGTGAGGACAGATGCAGAATCCGTCCCGTCGGGCAGTCCACTACTGCCTCTAACTATGAAAGGTAAAAATCCAAATGGATGTTCTCCAAGCGAAGGTGACCCCCAGCGGGGTTAGTAAGAGATGGCTTGTTCGGGCAGTGAGCGTGGCTGTCCTGGGAGCCTTTGTGCTACCGGCAGTTGTGGACGGAGGCGGAGCATTCGCCGCAACGGCGGCCACTTCCAAAGCCGCAAAACAAGCGCCAGCTCGATCCGCTGCTGTTAAGCGGTCAGTTGCTGCAAAAAAGGCAGTTGCTAAATCTGCAGTGAGTAAGAATGCTAAAGCAAAGAGCGTTGTTGCAAAGGGCGCTGCTACGCGAAAAGCACCAGTGAAAAAAGCGCCAGTGAAGA
>CAIYQS010000201.1 GCA_903928395.1 uncultured Actinomycetes bacterium
CTGGAGCCAGAGTTGTCTTTACCCAGGGCTTGCTTCTAAGCCCCTTTTCTACCGCATTCTTAGCAAGAAGCGCGGCACCGATCATCACTGATGGATTGGATGTATTAGTGCAAGACGTAATTGATGCGATCGCAACTGCACCATTAGAGATCGATGTTGCAGTTCCGTTTACTGAAACGTCAATCGCTTCCCGTGAACTTTTTTCGCCCAGATAGCTTGGAATAATCTCATTAAAAGCCCGCTTCGAATTGGAAAGAGAGATGCGATCCTGCGGGCGTTTAGGCCCAGAAATAGAAGGAACAACTTCAGCAAGGTCGAGTTCGACGTATTCCGAAAAGCGCGGCTCGACAGCGGGGTCGTGCCAAAGTCCATTTCGTTTTGCATATTTTTCTACAAGTTCAATCTGATCACTTGAGCGTCCAGTGAGCGTGAGGTAACGCAGAGTTTCGTCATCAATTGGAAATATTGCACATGTCGATCCATATTCAGGTGACATATTTCCGATTGCGGTGCGGTTAGCCATTGGTAAGGCAACAACACCCGGACCGTAAAACTCAACAAACTTACCAACCACACCATGTTTTCTGAGTCGTTCGGTGATGGTCAAAACTAAATCAGTCGCCGTCGTACCAACAGGCAATTCACCTTTAAGTTTGAATCCAACAACACGCGGAATTAACATCGAAACAGGTTGTCCAAGAAGCGCTGCTTCGGCCTCTATTCCTCCCACTCCCCATCCAAGAACACCAAGGCCGTTCACCATAGTTGTATGGGAGTCGGTGCCAACAACAGTATCTGGGTATGCGCGAAGTACGCCATCAACAGTTCTGGTCATCACAACTCGTGCGAGATATTCAATATTTACTTGGTGGACAATTCCGGTTCCAGGTGGAACGACTTTAAATTCATCAAATGCTGTTTGTCCCCAACGCAAAAAGCGATAGCGCTCTTTATTGCGCTGGTACTCCACATCGGTATTTTCTTCAAACGACAATGCGGTTCCATAAAAATCTGCGATTACCGAGTGATCAATAACTAGTTCTGCAGGAGCGAGTGGATTGACCTTCGTTGGGTCTCCACCCAAATCTGCAATCGCCTCCCTCATAGTTGCTAGGTCGACAATGCAAGGCACGCCCGTGAAATCCTGCATAATGACTCGAGCGGGAGTAAATTGAATTTCAGTTTCTGGGGTCACAGACGGATCCCATTGTGCGAGCGCTTGAATCTGACTCGCAGTGATATTTTCGCCGTCTTCTGTGCGCAGTAAATTTTCTAGGAGCACCTTGAGGCTGAAGGGCAGTGTTGCGGCACCTTCGAGTCCCGAGATTTCGAAAATTTCGTATGAAGCACCGGCAACATCGAGGCTGCTCTTCGCGTTCAAGGAATTTTTACTCATTGTGGCCAAATCCTATCCCACCTGTTTTCGCCTGAAACTAGTACAAGAACTAGGCAGGGATGAAACGCGCCACACACTCGACATGTTGAGTCTGGGGAAAGAGATCAAAACCGACCAATGAATCCATCCGATATCCCATGGCCAGCAGCAACTTGGCGTCGCGAGCAAGGGAGGCAGGATCGCAGGAGACATAGACGATCGCACGCGGGTGAGTGCGAGTCATCACGGTCACGACTTCTTCGCCAGCTCCGGTTCGAGGAGGGTCGAGCAAAATTACATCTGGATCGGGAATTTTAGGCAATCGTGTCTCAACCGTGCCAGGATGGATTTCGACATTTCCTACGCCCTTAAAGATTTTTTGAGCGTCTGAAATGGCCTTTCTATCTGACTCAATGAGATGAACTTTGCCCTTTGCGCCTACTGCGGCCGCCATCGGAGCCGTAAAGAGCCCAACTCCTCCGTAAAGGTCACAGACAACTTCGCCGCTCTCGAGCCTCAGGTTTGCCATCACCTCTGCAATGAGGGTCGCTGGGGCGGATTTATGGGCTTGCCAGAAACTCCGTGGGGAAATTTGGTAGGTGAAGCCGTCCACCTTCTCTACCAACTGCGTAGGTCCCGAAATGCTACGCCCCGCCCGCGAGACGCTCACCTGCCCCGTACTGGAAGTTGCAACTTCAATCCGGTCGCCTCCGTTCCAGCGGCGCTTCGCCAAAGTCGACAGGTCCATCGCGGCGTCGGCAATAACGCAATCGGCAATTTCGACGACCTCATTGCTCCTATTTGCGAAAAGACCAATCCGACCAGACTCTCCTATTGCAAAATCCATTCTGGTTCGCCAGTGCAGTCCATCGCTTGGGTCAACCCCGCGGACTTCGCATTGCACGTCAAGGCCACCCAAACGAGAGAACTGTTCAACGATGACTTGGGACTTCAGGGTCCGTTGGTGTTCAAGGGCAATATGTTGGAAATCGCACCCCCCACACCCGCCGGGTTTGGCATATTGACAAGGTGGCGTTACTCGATGGGACGAAGGTGTGACGATTGTGATCGCATCACCGCGAGCCATCTTGGAATTTACAGAGGTGATTTCTACGAGTGCGCGTTCTCCCGGAATTGCATAACGAACAAAAATGACTTGTCCCTCAAAACGGGCGACGCAATGACCACCATGAGCAATTTTCTCGATATCGACAGTCACCTGTTGGCCAACCATCAAACGTTCACCCGTAGGTAGCGCTGCATCCATAACGCGAGTGTAAGGGTGTAGGTTCTCCCCGTGCACGTAGTGATTATGGGATGTGGTCGCGTCGGCTCTGGATTGGCGAAGGAACTCGAACTCGCAGGTCATACCGTCGCTGTCATTGACCAAAACCGCGAAGCGTTTCGTCGTCTCGGTCCTGATTTTAAAGGTCGTACCGTCGCCGGAGTTGGTTTTGACCGAGATATCTTGCTCGAAGCCGGAATCGAAAATGCTGCTGCCTTCGCCGCCGTATCAAATGGCGACAACTCCAACATTCTTGCCGCTCGAGTAGCTCGCGAAAGTTACAACGTTCCCAACGTAGTTGCGCGTATTTACGATCCAGAACGGGCCGAAATTTACCAGCGCTTGGGAATCCCAACGGTTGCCACCGTTTTGTGGGCCACCGATCAAATGATGCGCAGATTATCCCCCGAAGGTTCCCAGTCAGAGTGGCGAGATGCCAGCGGGACCATCCAACTTTGTGAGGTCTCCCTTCATAAGGATTGGTTTGGACGTCCGGCATTTCTCATTGAAGAAGCGACAGGGGCTCGCGTTGCCTTTATTACCCGACTTGGCGAAGGTCTAATCCCAAATAATCACACCGTTTTGCAAGAAGGCGACCTTGTCCACGTCACGTTAGTGGAATCCGATCGTGACAAGATTGATGAAATCCTTTCCCGCGAACCTGAAGTGGACTAGGTAGATTTAATGAAAATAGCAATCGTGGGTGCCGGCAACGTTGGACGTGCCATAGCGCGTGAACTTTTAGAAAACGGACACCATGTTTTACTGATGGATCGGGATCCCAAATCACTCAAAATGGATACCGTGCCAGAGGCAGAATGGTTATTGGCAGATGCTTGCGAAATTTCTTCACTAGATAATGCCAAACTCTCTGGCTGTCAGGTCTTAGTAGCGGCCACCGGGGATGACAAAGTAAATCTCGTCTGCTCACTGCTAGCGAAAACCGAGTACGGCGTTCCACGTGTGGTGGCGCGCATAAATCATCCAAAGAATGAATGGCTTTTTGATGCCGCGTGGGGCGTTGATGTGGCGGTTTCAACTCCACGAATTATTTCAGCGCTCGTCGAAGAGGCCGTCACCGTGGGTGATGTCGTCCGGCTCTTCTCGCTCAAGCGTGGCGGCGCGAATTTAGTTGAAATTACTTTGCCTGAAGGAGCATCCGCCGCCGGAAAGACAGTTGGAGAAGTTGCCTTTCCATCGGGAACATCGCTGGCGACCATCGTTCGAGATGGCCATGTGATCGCACCAAAAGATCAGGATATGCTCATGAGCGGAGATGAATTGATCTTTGTTTCTACTGCAGCGGCTGAACCGCAACTCAAAGAGTGTTTACTCGGGCTTTAAAGTCGGCTTAACCGTTGGCACCTTGCGCAAAATCAGCCACGTTCCCCAACCGACGAGCAAAAACAATGGAGTGCCCATTATTAGTCGTGCCGTCCCAAGCCAATTGATGTGATTGGTTTTATAGAGCGGATATTGCACGATCAGCCTTGAAACAAAAAGACCAACCCATAACCATCCTGCACGGCGGTACGCGTTTTTTCGGGCGGGCACTTTGGCCCAAGCCAAGTTTTCTCCCAAGACCGGTCCAAGCAAAAGTCCTAGGACTGGCCACCCGACTAAGTTCGCAACTGTGTACACAATTCCATAAACCACATTGATGATTAGTCCGGGAAGATAAAAATCCGCGGCCTTACCAGTATGTCTAGCAAGCAAGGCGCAGAATGCAACTCCAATTACGCCAGATATGGCGTGCTGCAGCGTTTCTCTCTTTACCAATCTCGCAATAGCAAAGAGAACCGAAAGCGCGATCGAAACTATCGCCGATTTATTGAGGTTGTGTGAAATATTAAATGCGATTAGGAAAACTATTGAAGGGAGTCCGCTGTCGAGAAGGCCACGAGTCCCGCCTAGAGCTCCTAATATTTTTGCCTTGTCTTCGAGGTGTCCGTCATAACTCATGTGGTTTTCACACCAGTCGAACCAAATCCGCCATCTGCACGTTCAGAACCAGGAAGATCGCTGACTTCAACAAAATCAGCCGACTCAACCCGTTGAATAATTATTTGAGCAATTCGATCGCCTTTTTTAAATGAAATAGCTTCGTGGGGATCATGATTAATAAGGATCACTTGTAATTCACCGCGATACCCAGCATCTACCGTTCCGGGTGCGTTAACTATCGAAACCCCGTGTTTTATAGCTAGACCAGATCGAGGATGAACAAATGCTGCAAAGCCAAATGGCAAAGCGATTGCCAGACCAGTAGGAACCAGGAGCCGCTCGCCAGGTTGGAGTGTCACATCCACACGCGTGGTGATATCAGCGCCCGCATCGCCGGCTTTTCCGTAGCGCGGAAGTGGGACGCTTGGATCCAAACGCTTTACAAGTACTTGAACGCTATTCATGGATTGATTTCGAAATCAGGGTCAACAAAGGCGAGAAGCTTAGGATTTTCGCGGATGTGATCGATAAATTCCTTTGGAGCTTTCTCTAAGAAGTGCGACATCGGGACGATTACATAAAGCGAGCTGGCGCGTACCGCAACTGGACCGTCATATGACTCGAGATGCCCTTCGGCCTCCGCGTAAACCTTACGACCAGATTGACCCGTGATTTTTGCCGTTATGTAGAGGTTTGCTCCCACCGGTACAGGTAATACGAAATCGGTTTCTAGTCGAGCCGTTACCGCAGGAGCTCGAAGTAACCACATTAACTTTCCAAGCGCTTCATCGAAAGCCAGCGTTAGCAGTCCACCATGCGCTAATCCTGGTGCCCCTTGATGATTGTTGGTGACAGTAAAAATTGCAGTGATGTTCTGACCTTCGCCTGCGTGTGCAACCAGGTGCAATCCCGTGGGATGCAATTCTCCACATCCAAAACAATTGGCGTAGTGCGAAGGAATTTGGGTACCAGGCGCAGGAGCTAAGGGGTGGCGCTCTGGAATCACGGCGTCCGGTGGCGGAGTTGTGCTTGCTACTCGACTCATGGCATCAGCCTAACGGATTGGATCTATCCTCATAGATGGCCCACCCCGAGCGGGTAGCGTAGGGGCGTGAGTAAAGATTCGATCAAATTCAAAGAGCGATCTCCGTGGCCAATCTGGCTCTGGCTTTTCTTGCTCTTTCTTGCGGCTTCCCTGGCACTGGCGGTATGGGCAGCACTCGGCACTCGGTGGGGTTCGATCACAATGTTGGTTCAACTGTTGGGATTGATCTACCTTTCGCAACGCACAGTTTTGGCTATCGAAGTAAGTGAAAGTCAACTTCGCGTTGGTGATGCGCATATCGACCGAAAATATCTTGGAAATGTTGTGGCGCTAACAACCGAAGAAATGCGGCAATGTCGCGGACCATTATCTGATCCAGCAGGATTTATGGCGCTGCGCTTTTGGATATCCACTGGAGTTAAAGTTGAAATCAAAGATTCAAGCGATCCAACACCCTATTGGCTGATAAGCAGCAAAAAAGCGCAACCACTAGTGGCTGCGCTTTCCTTGAAAACCATTGAATAATTAATCCTTATTCGCAATCCTTACACACTGACTTAGCACCTTCACCGCGCGCTAGTTGCGAACTGTGATGCACCAAGAAGCAACGTGAGCAGGTGAACTCGTCGGTCTGCTTTGGCACTACTCGGACGGTCAGCTCTTCTCCCGATAAATCTGCTCCTGGAAGTTCTAGGTTCTCCGCGGCATCTTCTTCATCGATATCAACCTGCCCTGACTGAGCATCTGCCCGACGAGCTTTTAATTCTTCGAGGGATTCCTCATGAAGCTCTTCATCGGTCTTTCTGGGTGTGTCGTAATCGGTTGCCATGGTGCACCTCCTTCACTTCTCTGCGGAAGCGCCATAAGCACCAGATTGGTGCTCACCGAACTCCCTATCGGGGCGGATACTGTCCTATAACGCACCGTATGGCTAATCAACGCTCGGCGTGTCGAGATTATTCCCCTAAAACCCGCAAGAACGCTGGGAAACGGCTAAAAACTAACTTAGTAAGCGGGAAAGCTGGTGGTGCTACTAGAGCAAACGCAGTGGCGCTATTCCGCGGGCAATCTGACGCTCAAAATGGACTTCGCGCTTATCGACAAAGGTCGCAACGTCGGTGGTGCTCTTCTGGATGAAGGCAGCCAATCGATCGCGAGCCGCTGCGCCCTCGCCAGTCAAGGTGGCTAGCTCAAAAATCCCCCAGGCGCGCAAGACCGGAAGCACGACATCTTCTAAATGAAGTTTCAGGTCATAAATACCGGCGAGTGCAATCTGAACAGATTTGCGACCCCAACCTGGCATGCCTGCACCGGGCATTTGGAAATTGATTAGGACATCGGTAATGGCGCACATTGCAGCGTTCGGTTCCAACTTAAGAGCAGCAGCTATCAAGTTCCGGTAGAACAACATATGTAAGTTTTCGTCTAACGCAACGCGAGCCAACATTCCTTCGCAAATTTCATCATCAGAAATTCGACCGGTGTTGCGATGTGAAATTCGGGTCGCTAATTCCTGAAAAGTCACATATGCAATCGTGTGCAACATATCGTTGGGGTAAGGAGTTTGGTAGCCCACTTGCATGTGCGCCATCCGTAAATCTTCAAGTTCAATAGGATCGACACCACGAGTGGCCATCAAATAATCTCTAATTACTATTCCATGACGCGCTTCCTCGGCGGTCCAACGATTGATCCAAGTGTTCCATGCTCCGTCGCGGCTTGTAGCAAACGCGATTTCGGTGTGATACGAGGGAAGATTATCTTCGGTTAAGAGGTTGAGGACGAGGGAGTCTTGCGCAACAAGCGTGAGCTTTGAATCCTTCGCCTCCCAGGCATCACCGTTGAGGGGACCGGCAAAGGTACGTCCTTCAGACCAAGGAACATATTCGTGGGGATACCAATCGCGTGTGGTTTTGATATGTCGCTCAATTTCGATCGCCACAGTCGGTTCCAAGTCGCGAATTAATCGCGATTGGATCTTGGGATCGGTCTCGGCCATCAACAAACTCCTCTATCTGATCTATCACTTACTCTTTGACCAATATGCAGTAGATGAAAGGTACCGCGTGGGAAGGGGTTACCCGCGAGTTTGGGGATTTAACTTCTGAGTCCGTTCAAGCGCTTGATCATTTCTCCAGGCCTTGATAAGAGCGTGATTGCCTGAGAGCAATACCTCTGGCACGTCCAATCCTCGCCATACCGCAGGCTTTGTGTAATTGGGGTATTCGACGGCATCCTCGGGAAGGGAATGGGATTCCTCCACCAAAGATTGTGGATTTCCTACAACTCCCGGGATCAAACGAATAATTGCTTCCATAATCACTAGGGTGGCGACTTCTCCCCCGCCTAATACGTAATCCCCAATAGAAATTTCACGAACCCTGACATGCGGGACGGTTTGATAGTACCTCGTGACTCGGTGATCTATCCCCTCATATCTCCCACAGGCAAATATCAGGTGTTCACACTCAACCAACTCTTGCGCCAAACTTTGAGTAAGTTTCTGACCTGCTGGGGTCAAAATAATAAGGTCATGTATTGCTGCACTGCTCCCCAAAAGCACCTGATCTATGGCTTCACCCCACGGAACAGGTGACATGACCATTCCGGCTCCACCACCATAAGGAGTGTCGTCCACGCTCTTGTGAACCCCATCCGCCTGATCCCTCAAGTCGTGGATCGCTATCGATACTAAGTTTTTCTCTTGCGCTTTTCCTATCAAAGAAAGTTTGAGGGGTGAAAAATACTCTGGAAAAATAGAGATCAAATCAAATTTCACTTTAATCATCTCCGACGAGTTGGTCATTATCTTTTTGCAATTCAAGTAATCCACTTGGTGGACACACAACAATTCTTCGATTTTCGATATCAACTTCAGGTACAAATTCGGATATGAATGGGAGAAGTACCTCCCCGAATTTGCTTTGAATCGCCAACACATCTTGCCCAGGTAAATTAAGAACGTCCGTGAGCACTCCGAGTGTGGATCCTGCTTCGTCAACTACATCACACCCAATTAACTGTTGCACGTGGTATTCATCTGCTTCGGCGCTGCTTTGGTCCTCTTTGAAATCAACATCAGCCATCAGCAAAGTATCGCGAATCCGCTCGACTGCAGTGCGATCTTTAACCTCTTTAAATTTGAGAAGCAAGATGCCATTGTGATCTCGCGTTGATTCAATGGTGAGTGGCCCATTACCTACAGGATCGGTAACAAGTTGTGCGCCCACGACAAACCGTTCGTCAGGTAAGTCAGTGCGAATTTCGATGGTCGCTTCACCAAGTACTCCATGCGCCCGGCCAATTCGGCCGACCACGAGCAACATTGCTAGCGAGCCTCGTCAGCCTCGATGAGATCGACTCGAACGGAACGACCAGCAATTGCGCTTATAACTGTGCGAAGTGCGCGTGCGGTGCGGCCATTGCGGCCAATCACCTTTCCAATATCATCAGGATGCACGCGAACTTCTAAAGTTGTTCCACGGCGATGAGTCTTCTCAGTGATGACAACCTCTTCTGGATTATCAACAATTCCCTTTACGAGATGTTCGAGAGCCTCGTCAATCATGGTTACTCAGCACTCGCTTCTGTGGGTTCGCTTGCTGCGGCTACTGTCTCGGCGCTCTCTTCGATTGCTGGGGCAGGGTTTGCCTTTGCAGCTAACTTGTCGGCGGCCTTCTTCTTGGCTGTTGTTGCGCCATCAGCAGGCTCGTTCATCGCATCCTTCACAGCTGCCTCGTAAGCAATGCGCTTATCAGGCTTTGGTTCTGCGAAGCAAAGTGTTCCTTCGGTTCCAGGAAGGCCCTTGAACTTCTGCCAATCACCGGTGATCTTGAGGATTGCCTCTACGGCTTCAGTTGGTTGTGCTCCAACGCCAAGCCAATACGCTGCACGCTCACCGTTTACCTGGATGAATGATGGTTCAGCATTTGGGTTGTAACGACCGATCTCCTCGATAGCGCGGCTATCGCGAGCGGTGCGAGCATCGGCAACAACAATTCGGTAATGCGCGGTGCGAATCTTTCCGAAACGCATCAGTTTAATTTTAACGGCCACGTGTGTGGTTACTCCTTGGGTGATTCGGTTCGATCATCACGCTGTCAGTGGGAGCGACAGGCAAATCTCAATCCATAATGGATGGGTTGTTAATCTGGAATAAGGGGTAGAGGGCCCTTACGCAGGGGGCCAATCTTGCCACCTTACGCTCGCGTGGCCAAATTACGAATTTGCCACCTTACGCTCGCGTGGCCAAATTACGAACTTGCCACCGTACGCTCGCGTGGCCAAATTGGCACCTATCCCTGCTCAGCCGCCCTTTTTGCTGGATTTCCAGATTTGGACTTCTTTTTGGGCGGCAATTGCTTGTTGATTTTAGGCATAGCTGGCATCCCAGGAATAGCAGGCATCCCAGGTGGCCCTCCGCCACCATTTCTCATCTGGCGCATCATCTTCTGGGCCGCCGTGAAGCGGTCCACCAAATTGTTCACCTCAGAAACCTGCCGGCCACTTCCCTTGGCAATTCTGGCCCGCCGGGTGCCGTTTAGAATCTTTACATCCCCGCGTTCGGCAGGGGTCATTGATTGGATGATCGCCTCTGTTCGGACTAATTCATTATCGTCGATACTTTCGAGTTGCTTCTTCATCGCGCCGCTGTTCATGCCCGGCAACATTCCAAGCATTTTGGTCATAGATCCCATCTTCTTCAACGCCTGCAACTGACTCAGAAAATCAATCAGTGTGAAATCATCCCCGCGAGCAAATTTTTCCTCAAATTTCTTGGAGAGGTCAGGATCAATCGCAGCCTTGGCTTGTTCAGCAAGAGTCGCGACATCTCCAAGCCCCAAAATACGAGAAGCCATTCGCTCCGGATGGAAGAGGTCAAAATCAGCAGGCTTTTCGCCAGTGGCAACAAACATGATGGGTCGCTCGGTGAGCGTAACAATTGATAGTGCGGCTCCCCCTCGAGCATCTCCATCAAGTTTCGTGAGAACAACTCCGTCAAAACCGACTCCGCGCATAAAACTGCTTGCGGTGCGCACCGCATCTTGGCCGAGCATTGCATCAACAACAAAGAGGATTTCGTCTGGCTTTATCGCATCTCGAATCTTTGAAGCTTGGGTCATTAACTCTTCATCGACGCCTAATCGTCCAGCTGTATCTACAATGACAAAGTTATGTAATTTATCTTCAGCAAATTTCTTTCCAGCTTGCGCAACCTTAATCGGATCCCCCACACCGTTTCCGGGTTCGGGGGCAAAGACTGGAATTCCTACGCTCTGGCCAACTTGTTGCAACTGATTAACAGCGTTCGGGCGCTGTAAATCTGAGGCAACTAGGAGCGGAGTATTGCCCTGATTCTTGAGGAAGAGCGCAAGCTTTCCGGCAAGCGAAGTTTTACCAGCTCCTTGTAACCCCACGAGCATGATGACCGTTGGGGATTTCTTTGCCATCCGAATACGTCTTGTTTGCCCACCCAAAATTTTGGTGAGTTCAAGATTTACAATTTCAAAGATGCCATTGGAAGGATTGGTGCTCTTGTTGACTTGATCAAGCGCTAGCAGTGATTGTTCTTTAATTGCTTGGCTAAAAGAGTCGGCAACTTCTAGCGCAACATCGGATTCAAGGAGCGCGGTCCGAATCTCCGTAACGATGTCATCGATATCGCCAGCCTTAATCCTGCCCCTTGAGCGCAGCGAGGAAAATACTGACGAGAATTTTGAGGTGAGGGAATCAAACACGGGTTAAGGGTACAGCTCCATTCTTAATCGGAATCGCTCAAAATAATTTGAAGCCGACGTGCAAGTTCTTCGGCCTGAGCGGTTGAGAGTGGCGCGCCGTTCAAGTCGGTTACGTACAGAGTGTCAAAAGCCTCCGCCCCAAGGGTAGAAACTATTGCGCCCCTGATGTCGACTCCAAATTCAGATATTGCAGTAGCCACCGTATGAAGTAGCGCCGGCCTATCATGCATCCTAACTTCGATAATCGTTGAGTCTGTGACAATTTGCGTGATCGCGGAAACAACAGGAGGAGGAACCAAAATTCCGGGGCGGCGGTAATACGACCGAATTCGCTCGTTGATGCGGACTTGTAAATCTTCAGTTCCAACTAGTGCGCGTTCAATGAGTTCAAATAATCCATCCCTTGAAGGAATGGGTACATTGACATCGACGTTAACTACCCAATTCATAACGGCGACGCTATCCACCGTTCTGGTTTTGGCGGAACGAACGTCAAGCCGCGACACGGTAAAGACGGCAGTGATGGCGGAAAGCAAACCTGTTCGATCGGGCGAAACAATTTCGAGTTCAAGCACATCACCACGATCAACAATTTCAAGAGATAAGGTTTTTTGCGCCACTTTAGCTATCTGCATCTCAGTCAGTTCCGGTTGAGGTGGCGGTGTAATACCTTGCATGGCTGCCAGCGTTCGCTCCACCAAGCTTTCAACTAGCCCAGCCTTCCACTCGCTCCACGCAGTGCGCCCAGTTGCTTCACCATCTGCAATACTCAAAGCGTGCAGAAGTTCCAGAAGTTCCGCACTTTTTACGATGCCTCTTACATACTCAATGGTTTGTGGATCATCAATATCACGCCGGGTAGCAATACTTGGAAGCAAAAGATGATGAATCACCATAGCCGCCAATGTGTCGGCATCGTTGTCACTAAAACCCAGTCGCTTAGCTAACGGCCGAATGAGCACTGCTCCAAATTCTGAGTGATCTTCGCCTTCGTAGCCTTTTCCGATGTCATGGAAGAGCGCACCCACCAATAACAGGTCTGGGCGATGCACTTCGCGAGTTAAAGTCGCGGCGCGAACCGCGGTTTCTAGCATGTGGTGGTCAACCGTGTGATGGTGAAGTACATTTCGTTGCGGCAAGAATCGGACATGGCTCCACTCAGGAATCCAACGTTCAATCAAACCTTCTTGATCCAGCGCTTCGAAGACATCGATCATCGCCTCCCCTGCGCCGATAAGTGCAACCAAATCCTCACGGGATTGCCGCGGCCAAGGCGTAGGCAATGGCGCGAAGTTCGCTGCGATGTTAGTGGTGCTTTCGATGGAAAGTCGAACGCCACGTTGTGCGGCATAAGCCGCGGCTCGAAGACCGAGTCCAGAATCTGCTGCGATGTCGTAATCGGCTGTAATACCTATCTCATTTCTAAATCGTTCTAGTCCTTTTGCGATTGGGATTCGCTTCGCCCGGCGCAACGCGAATCGATTGACACGTTGATCAATTCGATACCAGGTGAGTGCCATGACATAGTCAACAGCGCGCGCGGCTTTCGATAGCTCAAGCATCAGAGCATCGGCATCGCTAAAACCCATTCCAGCGGCTACTGCATCCTGCTCCGTTAATAGAAGTTGATCACGAGTGCGACCAGTGACGCCATGCAATTCATCTCGAACATTGGCAAAAAGTGCCTCGGACGCCGCTAAGCGTCCTAACGCGATTGGAATCAACTCACTCTTAGCGAGAGATCTGATCAAAGTGATATCTCGTAACCCACCGCGAGACTCTTTGATATCTGGCTCGAGTAAAAATGCCAATTCTCCGAAAGCCGTGCTCCGTTGATTAACACTTTCGCGGAGCATCGGAACGTAATTGCGAATTCGGCTACGCCATTGCTTATTAGCGTCGGTAGCGACTGTGATCGTGAAATCCTCATTGCCAGCTATATGACGAATATCTAACAATCCTAAAATTACTTTGATATCCCCTCGAGCAACTGCCTTAGTCTCAGCGCGAGTGCGAACAGAGTAATCAATTTGTCGTCCCAGGCTCCACAAAGGATTAAGCATCGCCTTGATAAATACGCTTAGATTTCGCTCACTTATTCCATTGTGTATGAAAAGAAGATCTAAATCTGAACCTGGCGAGAGTTCGCCACGCCCAAATCCACCGACAGCCGTTAGCGCAATCTGGCGATCAGTGATTCCTGATGCGACAAGAGCGTCGTGAAAAAGATCAACGAGTTCACGATCACTCGCATCAGATCTTTCACGACGCTCTCTGGTACCCATATGGGTAGCCTACTTAAGGGTCACCTTAAATTGCATCGACTCCGCGCTCACCGGTCCGAACACGAACGATGTGATCTACAGGAACTGACCACACCTTTCCGTCTCCGATTGCTCCGGTCGAAGCGGCCTTCACGATGACATCAATGACTTTTTCAGCATCTGCTGAATCAACGACGACTTCGAGACGGATTTTTGGAATCAGATCAATTGTGTATTCAGCACCGCGATACACCTCAGTATGACCCCGAGTCCGCCCGAAGCCCATGGCTTCAGAGACAGTCATACCAGTGATCCCAAAGGCATTGAGTGCATTCTTTACATCATCCAACTTAAATGGCTTGATGATTGCTGTAATGAGTTTCATTTTTGCCCCTTAATGGATTAGTTATTCGAAGTGAAGTTGGAGAGGAAACGAGATCCGTCACTAAATGTTGCGGACTCGTATGCGGTTTCTGCGTGCTGAGAGAGGTCGAGGCCAGCAGCTTCATCTTCCTCAGAGACTCGCAATCCTATTGTCTTGTCCAAGATCTGAGCCAAGATATAGGTGACAATAAACGAGTAAGCGACAACTGCAACTACTGCAAGTGCTTGGTGACCCATGAGGGTCCATCCACCCTTGTAGAAGACGCCATTTGCTCCGTTAACCATCGCGGTTCCAAAGAGACCAATCAAGAGAGCTCCCAAGACGCCACCAACAAGGTGCACGCCAACCACGTCAAGCGCATCATCAAATTTGAAGATGTTCTTGAGGCTAGTCGCGAGACAACAGATTGCGCCGGCTGCGAGTCCGATCACGATGGAGCCCATTGGGCTGACGAAACCACAAGCAGGTGTGATAGCGACAAGACCAGCAACAGCACCCGAGGCAGCTCCGAGCGTCGTTGAGTGACCATCTCGAATCTTTTCGGTCAGGATCCAACCGATAAGTGCAGCGCCAGTAGCGGTATTGGTGTTTACAAATGCGTAAGCAGATAGTGTGTTTGCAGATAGAGCTGAACCGGCGTTGAAACCGAACCACCCGAACCACAACAGACCTGCACCTAGAAGAACATACGGAACGTTATGTGGACGCATGCGCTCTTTAGGCCA
>CAIYQS010000202.1 GCA_903928395.1 uncultured Actinomycetes bacterium
ATCCAAATTTTTATCGCATGCCGCAACGATGGCTCCTTTGGCGACCAATAAAGTCGCAACAGCACGGCCTATTCCACTCCCCGCGCCAGTCACAATAATCAGATGGCCCGTAATATCTTCGGTATTTGCAAGGTTCATTTAAATTCCTTTCGCCAACAAGTCAACCAAAATTTCTCCTGGCACCAAAGTAAAATCTACTTTCCAATAAAAACTTTCTAAGGGTTCGAGCACAGGCAGCTTATACAGCGGTGCATTAATATTTGGTTCAAGAACGAGCGTTGCTGGACCTTTCCAGCACTCTCTCACTACAACGTCTGAAAGTACTCTCGATGTAATTTGGTCTAGCCCGTTCGAGCCATCGATGTTCCTGATAACTTTGTGATTTATATTCTCACGAAAAGGAAAGTAGCGACTTAATTCTTCAATTTGAGCCCTTTGATATTTATAAGGTGTAGTGGTTCGGGCGATCGTTATTCCATTTCGACAAATCTCAGCCACAATCGTGTCACCACGAATTTCAATCTTGGTATTTCCAAATTTTTTGGGTTGTCCATGAATTTCTCGACCTTGGCTTAGGCCGACATCGGAACTAATAAAAAGATTTGTACTAAACCCCCCGAAGTGATCACCTGCTGGCGTCGAAACTTTTACGCCAGTCATGATATTTGCCTCTTGGACCTCACCCATTCCCGCAACATCGGGCATGTGATAAAAATGGATCATCACGGTGTCACCCGTACTTTTGATGGGATCTATCAAATGTTCCTTGATAGCGGCGCTTTCCGTACGATAGACAGTCGTCACAATTTCGACATCTCGATATTCGATAGGGAATCTTGGAAAGAGTGGTGCATTAGGAGGGATTGTCCACATGGACGTTGCGGACTCTTTTTCGCTCACTCGGAATTCCTTCCCCAGAACATTTCCCATTGAGTGTGACGACACTATCCTATTTGCCAATAGTTGTATACAGTAAACTAAGAATTTTATGAGGGGCTGAATGGAAACTGTTAGTGTTCAAAATGAAGATGTTCGCATCAGTGTTGTTCCCGAGTTGGGGTGCAAGATTATTTCAATCTATGACATGGCTCATGAACACGAATGGCTCTGGAACGATTTGAATCGACCAATTAGAAAAGCAGATTTTGGAACTAACTACCTTGATTACGACATCAGCGGATTTGATGAATGTTTTCCTAATATAGGAGTGTCACAACACCCCCTAGATTCAAACCTTACCTTGCCGGATCACGGCGATCTCTGGTCGATCCCTTGGGCGACGAAAGTCGAAGGCATGTCGATATCCGCCAAGGTTGAGGGGCGATCGTTCCCATATATTTTTGCGCGTCAGATTCGACTGAAAGGTCGAAAAATAGAGTTCAGCTATGAAGTGCGTAATGTAAGCGAGAAAGTTTTTGTGTTTATGTGGTCGGCGCATCCGCTCTTTAGCGTCACAGGAGCGATGAGAATAATGATCAACGGGTCTCCGCGAATGACAAAGGAATTTAGTATCGGTGGAAGATTGGGAGCAGACGGTCCTGATGGCTATTCTGGACAATTTCGTTCTTACGAGTGGCCAAAGGTTCAAGATCAAAATGGTACCGAGATAGACCTCAGCTACATTGGACTTGAAGCGCCTGTTGCGGACAAAGTAGTCCTCAATTCACCGTTGGACGGCAAGGTCACGCTTCTGGACCTAGCAAGTGAGCGGCGACTTACCATGACCCTCTCGCCAACAGAAATTCAATATCTTGGGATTTGTTTTAATCTAGGGGCTGTCCCCCCAGGAGATAATCCAGGGACCTGGGTTGCCATCGAACCCACGTCAGGATGTACCGACAATTTGGACGATTCTTATGAAAGAGGAGTCGCGAATTTACTTGCACCGGGAGAAACGCAGCAATGGACTTTTGAGCTCGATCTCTATTAAATCTTGATCGAATTCATAAAGAAATTTAGCGCTGCGTATCAGCCGAAGCCAAGGAAACTTTGCTAGAGATGCCAGCTCGCCCGGCTTCAAGCCTGGCTACCGGCACTCTAAATGGCGAACAAGAAACATAATCCAATCCCGCCTTTTGAAAGAACTGGATACTTGTGGGATCTCCACCGTGTTCACCGCAAACACCCAATTTGAATGTTGGAGAGAATTCTCGCGCTTGATTTTTAGCGATCCGGATAAGGGAACCAACACCATCTTGATCCAAGGACTCAAAGGGATTGAATGGCAAGAGTTCCAGGTCCAAGTAACGCGGTAAGAAAGTTGATTCTGCATCGTCCCGGCTAAATCCCCACGTCAATTGCGTCAGATCGTTGGTACCAAAAGAGAAGAAATCGGCGTATTCCGCAATTCTTGATGCGGTGATCGCAGAACGCGGGGTTTCGATCATGGTTCCAATGGGAATGTTCATCTCTTGACCAGTGCCTTTGAGTACTTCTCTGATCTCGGCTTCCAAACTTTCCCGAAGATAGAGCAGCTCACGTTGCGTTGCGACCAAGGGAATCATGATCTCTGGAATCGGATTGTGTCCCATTCTTCGCACTTCTATGGTTGCGAGGACCAATGCACGAACCTGCATTTTGAAAAGATCCGGAATCAAAATTCCGAGCCGAACTCCGCGCAGTCCCAACATTGGATTGGCTTCGTGCATCCGCTTGACTGCGGTAAAAATCGCGCTTTCTTTTGGAGAGATGGGTTCTCCCAATGCTTCGGCGCGAGCCAACCGAGCAGACATTTCCGAAAGTTCTGGAAGGAACTCATGGAGCGGTGGATCTAGCAGGCGAACTGTCACGGGTAGCCCCGACATCGCCATCATGATTCCAACAAAATCTGTTCTTTGTAACGGTTCCATTTCTGCAAGAACGCCTTTGCGGACTTCATCGCTTTCTGCGAGAACTAGGCGCTCCACATAGGAGCGTCGTTCCCCGAGGAACATATGTTCTGTTCTACACAACCCAACTCCTTGAGCACCTAAAATGCGAGCTCTCACGGCATCTTCCGGAGTATCGGCATTGGCGCGAACTTGCATAGTGCGTGATGCGTCAGCAAACTTCATAATCCGGTCAACTGCTTTCACGACTGATCCAGCAGAATCAGTTTGCGCAGATATCAAGCCTTCGAGGTAGGAGGTTACCGCTGAGGCGATTACAGGAACCGCCCCAAGGTATACGGCGCCGCTTGTACCATCGATCGAAATCACATCTCCGGCTTGAACTTTCGTTTCACCAACCGTGAAGAAGGTGTTGGATTCATCAATTTGGATGCGTTCTGCTCCACAGACAGCTGTTTTGCCCATCCCTCGTGCAACCACGGCTGCGTGCGATGTCTTTCCGCCTCGACTAGTAAGAATTCCTTGGGAAGCAACCATTCCTACCAAATCATCCGGGCTTGTTTCTTTTCGCACCAGGATAATTTTCTTTCCATCTCTTGCCTCATTTTGCGCGGTGTAAGAATCAAAGACAACCTGACCGACGGCGGCACCTGGTGAGGCAGGAATACCGCGGGCAATTTCAACAGTCTCGCGAGCCAAGTCAAATTGGGGAAACATCAGGCGAGCGAGTTGATCCCCCGACACCCGCGTTAGCGCTTCGTCTTCAGTAATCTTTCCTTCATCCAGCAATTGGCAGGCAATTCGAAATGCCGCTTCTGCGGTCCGCTTGGCGACACGGGTTTGAAGTATCCACAATTTCCCGTCTTCGATTGTAAATTCGATATCGCAGATATCGCGATAATGTAATTCCAGATTCATCATGACAATTTCAAGCTCATCGTGCGCCAATGGATGTAACTTCTTTAGATCTGCAAGTGGCAGGGTGTTTCGGATCCCAGCAACCACATCTTCGCCTTGGGCCATTTGGAGATAATCGCCGTAAGACCCAAATTCCCCCGTAGCGGGGTTTCGCGTGAAGGCAACACCAGTCCCCGATTTTTCCGAGAGATTTCCAAAGACCATCGATTGAATATTTACGGCGGTTCCTAGGTCAGATGGAATTCGTTCCCTGCGCCGGTACAACTGTGCTCTCTCAGAGTTCCAGGAGTTAAATACCGCAACAATCGCTTTCTTCAGTTGTTCCATTGGGTCGTGGCTAAATTTTTCTCCAGTAAAGGATTCAAGCAAACCGACATACGCTTCACCCAACATCTTAAGTTGATCTGCATCCAAATCAGAAATAGCGACATCATTGAAATGGATTTGGTCGATCTTCTTAAACTCAGCGCTTGGGAGTTCGTGCACGATTCTGCCAAACATCTCTATAAATCTACGATAGGTATCCCATGCAAACTTGGGGTTCTTCGATTTGTCAGCGATCCCTTGTGCTACCGCAGGGTTTATGCCCAAATTAAGAATCGTTTCCATCATTCCTGGCATAGAAAATTTTGCTCCCGAACGGACGGACACTAAGAGCGGATTCTTTTTATCTCCTAGTTTTTTACCAGTTGATTTCTCTAAATGCTTGATCGAAACTTCGAGTTCTTCAATGAGTCCGCTAGGCACGGCACCATTTTGAAGATACTCCCGGCAAGCATGCGTGCTGATCGTAAATCCATCTGGGACAGGTAATCCTAGATGGACCATTTCTGCCAGGTTGGCACCTTTTCCGCCGAGCAGGTCAGATTGGTTTTTATCGCCATATGAGAACGGGTATATAAATCGAGTTTTCATAAGGTTGCGAGAATTTCGGTTTCTAATTCGTACTCTTTTGGCTGGAGGTCTCCTTGCGCCGTCCACCACTTGTAGTAAATATCGAGGCAGTCTCTCAAAGTTTTGCTCGGAGTAAAGCCCAAGGTATCCTCAATCTTTCGCGAACTAAGGGTGGCAGTATTCTCCGGAAAGGGAAATGAAACATTTCTTAAATTGAAGTTCTCTAACGAGATATTAAAGTCTTTTGGATCAAACGGAATGATATTTGGTGTTCGCTCACAGATGCTCGCCGCAATTTCCACAAACCCGGTAGCCGTAGTTCCAAGTGGCATTGCAATATTAAATGCCTCTTTGTCTACTCCGGAGCTGGCGTTAATAACAGCAACTATCGAATCCGCGACATCTCCCGCATAAATGAAGGAATGCACCGCTTTTCCACCATTCTCTAAAAGTATTGGCCTGCCTTGAAGTAATCTGCTGAATACAAACGATTCGCGATCTTCGTAATTCTCGGGGCCAAGCACAAATGGCAATCGGAGCGAAGTCGTTTGGAAGAAACCTGAATTACTGAAATCTGTTAGGAGCGCTTCCGAGCGCATCTTCTCCTTCGCATATGGTGCAAATGGATGAGGCGGACCTTTAGGAAAATCCTCGGAGATTGGGAAGGAATTACTTGCCGTGTAAACAGCGCCAGTGGAAATGAAAATGTATTTTGCAATCTTGTTGGCAAAGAAATTTCCCGCCTCTTCAATCCACGCGGAGGAATAGGCAGAAAAATCAATAATGAAATCAAAATTCGAATCGCTAAATTGTGCGAGGGAACCTGGCACTGATCGATCGCAGCTCATATTTGTAACGCCTGGGATTGGTGCTCGAGTACCCCGATTGGCAACGGTTACCTCTAATCCGGCCGCCACCAAGGCTGAAGCAACATAACGACCCATAAATCTGGTCCCACCGAATATCAATGCCTTCATATTTCCGCCCGTCATAGCGTTTGAGTTTATTAGGCGAATTGTAAACTGTTGACTAATTGCTAGTCAAGGGGTAGCGTCCTGCCGTGGATACCGTCGCCAAAATTGAGACCTTCGAGGCTAAGGTTCCGCTGGCCAAACCACTATCGGTGGGTAGCGCCAAAATTACTTATCGAAGTTACACGGTCGTAAAAGTAACAACCTCAGACGGAATTGAGGGCATCGGGTACTGCTACAGCAGAGGTCTTCCGATGGGACAAATAATAAGTAATGTGATGGCTCCCATTGCAATTGGATATTCGGCCGAGGCACCAAACGCAATGCGTAAAGAAATTTTAGCTTTCAATTGGCAATCTGCCGAACACGGGACGCTCACAGCAGCACTAAGCGCTTTGGATCTTGCAATGTACGACGCACAAGCTAAGCGTCAAGGAAGAAGCGTTGCATCAATGCTTGGCGCCACCGTTGATCGAATTCCGGTCTACTCCGTCATCGGCTACAACTACGGATCAGACGAATCTGGACTCGAAGCAGAGATTGAATACGCGGTCAACCGCGGAATCAAGTCATTTAAAATAATTGTTGGGGGCCAGAGCCCGGAGCGAGATGCAAAACGACTAGAGGTGCTTCGAAGAAAAGTTGGAGACAGTGCGCCGATTGGCGTAGATGCTTTTCGAACTTTTAAAACACTCGATAACGCTATAAACCGAGTCAATCTTATAAAGGAATATGGCATCAACTTTGTTGAAGACCCATTCCTCGAATCCGAAGGGTTGCTCGCTCAAAAGTTACGTGAAGCAACTGGAGTGCCAATTTCATACGGGGAATCCTTAGCCTCTTCCAAAATGATCGCCCAAGTGTTGGATCACGATGAGTGCGATATCTTGAGAATTGACGCCCTAGTTGTCGGCGGTGTCGATGAATTCCTTACCGCAACCTCTTATGCCGCCACTCAGGGCAAGAGTTACTCCACCCATATCCACACCGAGATTCATTCCCAGTTAGCTGCTGCTACCTCAAATCTCTACGTTGGAGGCCTCGAGTATCTCGATCCAATGTATGAGATCGACCTTTTCCACCACTTGTTACATAAACCTATCCAAATCCAAGATGGCGCCGCTCTCCTACCAACCACCCCTGGCTTTGGCATCGAATGGGACTGGGAAGCGATTGTGCACTTCTCACACGAGTGAAGGAGCGTAAATATTTTGCTGAATGAAAAATCTGTCGTTCCGTATCTTCGTCATCGCGGCATTTTGCACGCTGATGCAACAGTAGAGATTTTCGGTGGCGGAGTTTCGAGCAGAGTTTTTGGTATTCACAATCAAGACGTGGACCTAGTACTCAAACAGGCCCTGCCAGAACTGAAAGCACCAATCACTTGGCCGGCGGATCGTCGCCGTGCTACAACAGAAGCCAGAGCTATCAAGACGTTGCAAGGGGTCACGCCGAAGAATGTTCCGCAATTAATTGATGTAGATCCTGAGGAGTTTACGCTCACGATGACCAGGTCGCCGAGGGAATTTTCAGTTTGGAAAACTGAACTTCTGGGTGGAAATATCCAACCAGAGATTGGACGAGAACTCGGAAGAATTCTGGCCACCTGGCATAACTTTGGAGCCGAGAATGACGATGTAAGGAAGCGGTTTTTAGAAGATAAATTATTTGAGCAGCTGCGAGTGTGGCCGTTCTACCGCGAAGTGCAAGAACGAAATCCGCAATATTCAGAGTTGATCTCCAAACTGATCACTGAGATCACAGATGAGAAAATTACGCTTGTTC
>CAIYQS010000203.1 GCA_903928395.1 uncultured Actinomycetes bacterium
CCCCTTTGCCGCTTCTCGCACCTCCGATTTCTTTGCTTCATCGGAATTTGCAACTTCTAGCAATAGAAGCTTGGCTTGCTCTAAGTTGTCACTAATAATACTTTCGTAAAATGAAACAGGAACTCCATGCCCCTGCGTTAATGGCGTGTTTGAGGAATCTTGGGAAAGTGCCTGTATGGCTTCGTTGATTGTTCCAATTCCGGTAAGGCTATTCGCACATACCAATCCGTGATCGAGACTGGACATGGGTAATCCAGGCACAAAAGTATGAATCCACAAAGCAAGTCGAGAGAGCTCCACGGCTAATGGATTAACGTCCAGTCCATAAATACATCTTCTGGCGATTTGACGTCTTAGGAGGGCCGCAGGTTCGATTTCACTAAAGGCAGTTTCATCCTTACCTAAAGCCAACTTAGCCGCCTCACCGAGACGATAAAGCTCAGCATCAATGCCCGGAATACTGGTACTTTTTTCCCCTAAAAAGGTTCGCATCCTTGCTTCAATGCGATCGACGGCGGCGACTAAAAAGTGGCCAGAGCCCATCGCCAAATCAGCAACTCGGAAGTCAAAGAAATCTCGAGCAGCTGCTGCTTGATCATTTCCATCTAGATGCTTTTGAATTCGAGCGAGGTGTTCGTCAAGAGCGGGATCAAGGGTACGTGCAATTATGTGCTCGACTACGAAGCTGGGGGTAAAATATGAGCCAGTAGCTTTACGCTCACCCGAAGAGGAATGAAAATACACTTCCCCGGAAGATGCGTGAACTTCATCCCCTCTTGCGGCAGGAACCCAAGTTCCATCTTCATCAATGGTTAGATCTAGAGATGCGACGGAAAGACTGGACTCAAGCAAACCCTCATAAATAGTTCCGAATTCCCGAACACTCAATGATCTGAAGTCAACAGGACCACGAACACCATCTTCGGTATCGTCAATTAAAAGATTTTGAAGCACCGGCCCCATAACAGAGTCCGGCAGACTTAACTGTTCTATTAATGAACCTTCGGGATGTAATTCTGGGTCTGTTCCGAATAGCCCCCCGTTGTAAGCAGGCACGTCCCAAGTTTTATTCCCAGCATCAATGGCATTCCAGACTTGAATAAGATCAAGCCACAATGACTGAGCCTCGCCAAAGTCACCTATAGGAGTATCTAAGTGCCTACTCGCGATCGACTTTAAACTGTTCGCATCAAAAGATTCGTTTCTGCCGGAAGGTAAAAGGCCTCGATCCTCGGCGTAGGCTTGGAAAAGTAAACGGAAAAGAATGCGCAGCGTCAAACCGTAAGAAAGTGCAAGCCCATCTCCGTCCAAAACGTGACCTAGCCCTTTAAGGCGAGTAGCTACATTTCGAGCTAGATTTGGTACCACATGTTCATAGATGCGCTCCCGAAGGCGTGAGCCCAGTTGCAGTGCATACTTATGACTTCCCTCTAGGAGTTCACCTACCGTTCCAGAATCGCCCAGGGCGTCAGCGGAAAATATGAGGGCGATGAGTCCAGCTTTCGATTCATCGATTGCTGCTAGGTCTACTTCAAAATAGGTTTCCACTTGACTTTTTTGACCGACTCCAATTCCATCACGAGCAGGGTAGAGGCGAATCTGATCTTTACGCAGAACAATTAACCACGGAACACCTTGTCGAACTGCCACGTTCAATCCCCAGGCTGCGGGGTAAAGTAAGCCATGTTTTTGACTTGCTGAATCAAATTGTTCTGTCTCATCCAAGAGGACAGCTACCGCTTGTGGGATAGGTGTATCACTCCTCAAGATCAAAGCCGCCCCAGCAGTTTTCTCAACTTTATAACCCATTGCTCTTATAAGATTTTCATCTCTGAGATGAAGCCACTCTCGGGCTCTTTCAGATTGTTGAATCCAATCAGTCCGTTTAGGAACATTTTCCCTAATATGGTGACTCGCGAAGAGACCATTATTGATGAACCCAGAAAGAGACGTTGAATCCATTGCTCGCCGGAACTGACCAATTCGAGCATAGGCTGAAATCGCATTCGGCTCATTAAGTGCGGACTGAAGTTGTCTGTGCCCGAGTTTTAACGGGAAAGCTTCAACTACTTCAGCACGCTCATCGGGACCAAAAAGCCAAATCAAGTCCCCTAGTACTGCACCTACCACAATTTGAACTGTGGACTTTCCCTTACGCGCTGAGTGCAGCGACCTCATGGTTTCTCGAGTGGGAGGTGCTGTCACATATGCAATCGCTACCTGAATAGCTCCAATGCCCGAATCATCACGCCCAATATAGATGGCCGTAGGGGTACATCCAAGTGGTGGTTTTGGAACGATCCAGTCAATTCGTTGTTCCGCCTCGAATTCTATGTGGCCAAAGTTCATGCAAGTTCCAATAGCGAATCCCTTTTCAATCTCAAAGCTGATGCCCCTAGATTTGTCATGGTCCACTCTCTCCATTCTCTAGTGGATAAAACCTCTAGACCAAGCCCCCAGAAGGGTGGTGATTCGAATTTGAACATCCCCCTAACGCCAGAGGTTAGTCTTTGAAGCCGACAATGTCAGCCATACCAGGACGAATAAGTTCCCGAAATCCCGACCCCCCCGCGACTTTCACCTTTTAAAAGCCAATTGGTAGCAATTGTGATCAAAATTCCTGGCCTTTTATGGAGTTTTGGACCGGGGATTTAGTTCGCTAGGTTCGATAAATTAAAAAGATTTCTGGACATAACAGAGGAATATCGAAAAGAAAGTTCCTTTGTTCTCTGAGTTAATTCGAAAATCGAAGAACTAAGACACGATTAAAACAATTGGATAAAACATTTCAGTACAAACTTTCAAAAAATTCACTCCTCATCGGATTCAAAAATCACTGCCGTTCCAGTCACGAGAACAGCACAACCACGGAAGAATAGAAATCCAGGGAAAGCAGTGATACTCGTTCTGACTCCGATTACGCCATCAGCCCCTAAATTTGAGGCATTTTGCTTGAGATTACGAAGAGCCTTCTCTTGAGCGACCCTCACAAAAGCCGCTGAGGTGAGCCAAACCTACC
>CAIYQS010000204.1 GCA_903928395.1 uncultured Actinomycetes bacterium
GTTACTGCTTCTTCGTTACTGCTTCTTCGTTACTGCTTCTTTCTTATTGCTTCTTTGTTAGTGCTTCTTTGCTAGTGCTTCATCCGGTATAGCCGTACACACCTCTGACCTGATCCCGAATTACGTGGCCACTTTCGAGTTCGATGACCCGCTTGCGCATCTGATCAACAATTCCCGCATCATGAGTAGCCATGACAACCGTCGTGCCATCCCTATTGATCCGATCAAGCAATTTCATAATGCCGACGCTAGTCGCGGGATCCAAATTTCCTGTTGGCTCATCTGCAATCAAGATCATGGGTCGGCTGACATACGCCCGAGCTATCGCAACCCGTTGCTGTTCTCCACCAGAGAGTTCACTTGGCTTTCGATCGCCTTTCTCCTCTAATCCCACCATCTCCAAAACTTCTGGAACTTCTCGATTAATCTCCTTCTGCGAATAGCCAAGTACATGAAGGGTGAATGCAACATTTTCAGTTACTGTTTTATTGGGAAGTAGGCGAAAATCTTGAAAAACCGTCCCCACCTGGCGACGGAGCTCTGGAACTTTATGATCTGCCAGGGTGCGTAACTCTTTGCCAGCAACAATTATGTTTCCACTTGAGGGGTGTTCTTCGCGAAGCACGAGGCGAAGAAAGGTCGACTTGCCCGATCCCGATAAGCCCACCAAAAATACAAATTCACCCTTGAGGATCTCCAGGTCGACCCGGTCGAGTGCGGCACGCTCCTGCTTTGGATAAATCTTGGTGACGTTCTCGAATTTAATCACTGAAGACTCCTGGGAGATTGAAGGCACTTGGGCGATGGGCAGTTAGGGCGAGAGTACCCCGCCAGGTTAGTTAGGTATGAGCCTCTCTTTGGGGAGATCTGCCTTCGATTGCCTGTGAAAAAGTGCATAAAGGTGGGCAAATCGGGTAGGCGGTGAAGGTGGGCAAATCGGGTAGGCGGTGAAGGTGGGCAAATCGGGTAGGCGGTGAAGGTGGGCAAATCGGGTAGGCGGTGAAGGTGGGCAAATCGGGAAGGCGGTGCGGGTGGGCAAATCGGGAAGGCGGTGCGGGTGGGCAAATCGGGAAGGCGGTGCCGGTATGTGGTGAGAACGAGGTTTGCCGACCATACCGCTCCGAGTTATGAGTTTTGATTCCCGCTAACTCTCCATCGAATTCCTGCCTCGATGAAACCCTCTAGATCACCATCTAATACCGCCGCAGGATTACCCACCTCAAAGTTCGTCCTCAAGTCCTTGACCATTTGGTACGGCGCTAAGACGTAGGAGCGCATTTGATTGCCCCAAGAGCCCGTGTTATCCCCTTTAAGGGCATCCATACGAGCGCGCTCTTCCTGGCGTCGGCGTTCGAGGAGTTTAGATTGTAAAACCGCCATCGCCGTCGCCTTATTTTGAATCTGTGAGCGCTCGTTTTGGCATGAAACAACGATTCCAGTGGGTAAGTGGGTGATACGAACCGCAGAATCCGTCGTGTTTACTCCCTGCCCGCCGGGCCCTGAGGACCGATAAACGTCGACGCGAATTTCTTTTTCATCAATATCAACGTGATCTGATTGTTCTACGACCGGCACTACTTCAACTCCCGCAAACGAAGTATGCCGTCGACTTTGTGAATCAAATGGTGAGATTCGCACCAACCTATGAGTTCCTTGCTCTACAGATAGTTTCCCATAGGCATAAGGCGCACTGATTCGGAAAGTCGTGGATTTGATCCCTGCCTCTTCTGCATAAGAAGTTTCAAGAACGTCAACTTTGTAGTTATTGCGCTCGCAGTAACGAAAATACATTCGACTTAACATCTCTGCCCAATCGGCCGCTTCAACTCCACCAGCTTCTGAACGAATGGTCATAAGCGCATCGCGCTCGTCATATTGCCCGCTGAGAAGTGTTTGAACTTCAAGCTCCCCTATTGCCCGGGTAACATCATCTAACTCAGCGCCGGCATCCGCTAAAGCCTTCTCATCCTTGTCCTCTGCAGCCAACTCTAGAAGTACGGGAATATCTTCTAGTCGGCGACGAATAGTTGCCAACCTTCCGATCGTCGATTGCACTCTCGAAAGTTTGCTGGTCACGACCTGCGCTTTCTCTGGGTCATCCCACAAATCCGGAACGCTGGCCTGCGCCTCAAGAGTGATTGCATCAGCCTTTAATTTTGGGAGGTCAAGCACTTTTTCGATACTCACAAGAGTGGCATCAAGTTGCTTCACTTCAAGGAGATACTCTCGTGCGGCCATGGGTAAAGAGTAATGGCTTCAGAAAGGGCGTTATCCCCTTGTTCCACCGATAATCGAAGTAGCACCTATAGTTGAGGTAATAATCGTTCCATCCGTGCCGATTCCAAATGGAAGTTTGACCAAGAGTGGGACCTTCGCCTGAAGTGTTCCGGTAACTTCATCATTTTGACAATTCCAGGAAGTTATTGAAATTGAATGACTCCGTAGGAGCGAGCTTGAAATTTCGGCTTGGAAAGCCGAAAACGCAGCCGGACAATCCAATGGGATTCGAAATTGTGCTCCGTCAGATCCAGAAGTATCCATGAGAATATTTCCGGAGTAGTAACGACTAAAAGAAATTTGATGAGCCGCCCTAGTGATCGCCACTTCACCAATCGCAATCAACTCTCGTTTCGCTAAAAACGTATCGGATACATCAATGATCGCAAAAGATGAAACGAGTGCAAGAAGAAAAAGTGAAAAAATAAGGAGAATCAGGCTCCCCGATTCATCGGTAATCACTTCAATGCTGGCGGATTTCATTGCCAGCATGGCGGACTTCATTGCCAGCATGGCGGACTTCATTGCCAGCATGGCGGACTTCATTGCCGACACGGCGGATTTCACCTCCATGCGTCAACAATCTGAACATCGCTGGCCGAGAATTGAATTTCGGGCGTCGAGAGAAATCGAAAGATTCCTGCGAAAGTGCCCG
This sequence comes from uncultured Actinomycetes bacterium, assembly GCA_903928395.1. Lineage (GTDB taxonomy): Bacteria > Actinomycetota > Actinomycetes > Nanopelagicales > Nanopelagicaceae > PALSA-747. The sequence continues at coordinate 2,933 of CAIYQS010000204.1, forward strand.
CGTGGTGAATTAACGTTGCGGTAACTCTTACTCGACCGTCTGGAGTTAAACAGGGCGTTTTAGAACACTCAACAGCTAAGACTGGGGTTTCAAGTATTCCACTTGGCAACAAAACTTGAGTTTGAAATTGCACCAATACACTTTGCAAACGTGCCTCTTCGTAACTTTCACTCGGGCTTGTAATGAATGCCCGAGCGCTCTGGCGTGCCAAATTATGCAACGCGCTATTTATGTTGGAATTCGCGTGAACTGCTCCTAGATATATGGTGAGCGGTATCAAAAGTGGTATCGCGAGCATGATGAACTCGATCACTGCGCTGCCGCGTTCTTCGCGTAACCCTCGATCCAGGTGAGTAAGGGAGCGGAGGAGCTTAGGAAAATCAAAAATCACTCTTGAACTGAAATTCCGGTTGACCCAAAACTATCGCCACCTGGTAACAAGGGCGTGATTGAGGGAATGTTTGCTTTCCATTCCTCGACAAGAATGGAACCACCTCCGGGGAGAGGCAGGGCAATTGGCTGCTTGGCCAATTCCGAGGCGGCAGACTTTCCCATTAACTCTGGAATTCCCATCGCCGAATAAGCCACATTCCCTTGATTAACTTCTGAAATTGTGGTTCGGGCATAAACCGATATTCCGATTTGGGCGACCGATAGAAAGAGAATCATTAAGGGAATTAGCACTAGAGCACTTTCAACATTTCCAGATTCGGATCTAAATAGAGTGAGCCATCGCTTGGAGTTCGCAACGATCATCTGATTCCATTCATGGAGTCCAGGGAATTGCGAAGTATGGAATCGATTCGAGGGGCTGCAAGGGTCCAGATTCCCGTGACCAACCCGGTTGTCATGAGAACCACGAGTACCCAGCCGGGTACATCTCCGCGTTCATCTCGAATTGAATGACTTACTGAAATAGTGATCTTGATTAATTTATTCCAAAATTCATCTACTAATTTCCTCGTTCGTTCAAAATCGGTACGCGACTTCACATCAAATTGAACTTTCATTTTCTACTCCTCAAATAGGTGCTCGACTTTTAA